>NZ_AEJZ01000173.1:0-1065 GCF_000208525.1 Escherichia sp. TW14182 | reverse complement strand
ACCAGTGAACCACAACCAGGGGCCATAGCTAATGCCTGTCCCTCTGCCGGATAGATTTCATCAATGAATCCTTTTTCTTTCGCTTCCTCAGCCGTCAGCCATGTTTCAGCGTCCATCATGGCTTTGATTTCTGATTCCGGTAATCCGGTTTTGGCAACGTAGGTATCAAGCATTGCCTTGCCGATTTTTTCCATCATGTCGGCTTTTTTGCGGAGATCTTCCGATTCACCAACAAAAACGCCCCACGGGTTATGGATCATCCACCAGCCGTTATCAGCCATCACGACACGCCGGGCACCGAGCGCAACAATGGTAGCCATTGATGCAGCGATACCGTCGATTCTTGCGACCGTGTGGCCTTTGTACGTTCGCAGGGCGTTAAACATCGCCATGCCGTCAGTTACATTTCCGCCACCGCTGTTTATGGCAACCGTAACCGGGCCTTTTGCTGCCATAAGTGAATCGCGAAACTGTCTTGCGGTTACGCCTTCGATTGGCTCATACAATGAAATTTCCATCAACCTTACCCCTCATGAGGCAAATCTTTTTTGTCTGCCTTAATTCCCAGGCTTTGACGCAACAATGAACGGGCAAGCCAGCCGACTGTTGGCGTGGGAAGATCCATTCCCGTTTCTGCATTTTTCTTGCGAATATCTTCGCGCAAACGGTACAGGGCAAGCGCCGTTTCATTGTCGAGATAAACCGATACAGCTTTCTTTTCGTTCACGTAACACCTCGTTTCAGACTGATATTTGAAGTGTGCAGTGTTGATCAAAATGCAATGATGATCAATTGCATTGCAAAATATGCAACATTCATTTTTGTGCACCAGTGATAAACATCACCAATCCCAATCACATTTGACATAGGCAGCTCCATCTGGCAGGTGAAAAACAAATTTGTTTATATATTTCAATTAATTGCAAACTGGTCTGATGACATGGGGAGAAAAAAGATTGTACAGGTGAAAACAGAAATAACTTTTAATTATCAATTAATTATCACACATGCTGCCGCCGCCATGAAAATGCAAAAACCAGCCGTTTTCTGCGCGTCCGCATCCCC
>NZ_AEJZ01000174.1:0-2444 GCF_000208525.1 Escherichia sp. TW14182 | reverse complement strand
TTTCAAACAACAGCCGTGGATCACGGTGACGGAGCAGGTAATGTGGCTTAAATAACAATCCTAGCGGTACTAGCGCCAGTGCGCCGATTGATTCGGAAAGTACCCAGATTAGAAATGCTCTAAGCGGATCGTCGTCTGATACCAGCAGGATAACCAGCACGCCACCCAATACTGGCGGTACGATGGCGCTGCCAAATGCGAGACGTAGCCAGTCAGCCAGATTTTGCAGTGGGTTATACCACGGCAGCAATTTCCGCAGCAGCATTGCCCCCACGACGGCCTCAACAATGTTGATTGCCGTCCACGTCATATTCAGCGAACTGGTAGAGAAGAGCAGTACGGATGCGGCGATATTCCCCAGCGAGCAGGCCAATGCGATTCCCGGCCACATCCGTCCGGCATGGCGGTAAAATGCCACCATCATAATGGACGTGGGGAACCAGAGTGGCGCAAGTTGCGTACCGAACTGTGAAAGCTCAAGCGAGAAAAGGGTAAAGATGAATGAGACTAAACCTAAACTGACGAGGTGAAGCAGGGGATGAGGCAGGGTAATTAAAACACGTTGTGATGGTTTACTCATTACCGCTCTATCCGTATGACCAGGTCGTCAGTATTAGTATCTGTGTTTATGCTAGTACAAAAGTTTTACATTTTATATGCGGATTGTTCATGAAGTGACGTGGTGGCAGATAATTTGTGCAACTTTACACAACATTTTTTACCTTGCGTTAAAACCGAACAATTAAATTTGCGTCAGGGAATTGATCGTCAACAATTAACTCTAAGTGTGCGGCAACGCTATTCGACTGGTATCAGGCGGATGAAATCCCTATAATTGCCGCGTTTGGCGCTTCGGCGCCCCCTTCCTAACATCCAGGTTAATCAGGTCGCTAAATTTATGACTGATCAGTCTCATCAGTGCGTCATTATCGGTATTGCTGGCGCATCGGCTTCCGGCAAGAGTCTCATTGCCAGTACCCTTTATCGTGAATTACGTGAACAAGTGGGTGATGAACACATCGGCGTTATTCCGGAAGATTGTTACTACAAAGATCAAAGCCATCTGTCGATGGAAGAACGCGTTAAGACCAACTATGACCATCCGAGCGCGATGGATCACAGTCTGTTGCTTGAACATTTACAAGCGTTGAAACGCGGCTCGGCTATCGACCTGCCGGTTTACAGCTACGTTGAACATACGCGTATGAAAGAAACGGTGAAGGTTGAGCCGAAGAAAGTCATTATTCTCGAAGGCATCTTGCTGCTGACGGATGCGCGTTTGCGTGACGAACTTAACTTCTCAATTTTCGTTGATACCCCACTGGACATCTGCCTGATGCGCCGCATCAAGCGCGACGTTAACGAGCGTGGGCGTTCGATGGATTCTGTAATGGCACAATATCAAAAAACGGTGCGTCCGATGTTCCTGCAATTCATTGAACCTTCCAAACAATATGCGGACATTATCGTGCCGCGCGGCGGTAAAAACCGCATCGCGATCGATATATTGAAAGCGAAAATAAGTCAGTTCTTTGAATAAGCTTGATAAATTGTGTACCGTTCAGTGATAACCTGGTATGCCCTTGACGTAATTGGCGTTAAGGGAGTTATGCGCGAAAGGAGAAAATGCCATGCGTCTGTGTGACCGAGATATTGAAGCCTGGCTTGATGAAGGCCGTTTGTCGATCAACCCACGTCCGCCGGTGGAGCGTATTAATGGCGCGACGGTAGATGTGCGCCTGGGCAATAAGTTTCGTACCTTCCGTGGTCACACGGCAGCGTTTATCGATCTGAGCGGTCCCAAAGATGAAGTGAGCGCCGCGCTCGATCGGGTGATGAGCGATGAAATCGTGCTCGACGAGGGCGAGGCGTTTTATCTCCATCCGGGAGAACTGGCGCTGGCGGTGACGCTGGAGTCGGTCACGCTGCCTGCCGATCTTGTGGGCTGGCTGGATGGGCGCTCCTCACTGGCGCGTCTGGGGTTGATGGTTCACGTTACCGCTCACCGTATCGATCCAGGCTGGTCTGGCTGCATCGTGCTTGAGTTTTACAACTCCGGTAAATTGCCGCTGGCGCTGCGTCCGGGCATGTTAATTGGCGCGTTAAGTTTTGAGCCGCTTTCCGGCCCGGCGGCGCGACCATACAACCGTCGTGAAGATGCGAAATATCGCAACCAGCAGGGCGCGGTTGCCAGCCGAATCGATAAAGACTAATTCAGGCTCATTGAGGATACCATGAGACGATTTCTGACGACCCTGATGATAATCCTGGTCGTGCTGGTGGCCGGATTATCTGCGTTAGTGTTGCTGGTGAATCCGAATGATTTCCGCGACTATATGGTCAAGCAGGTCGCTGCACGTAGCGGTTATCAATTGCAGTTGGATGGGCCGCTGCGTTGGCACGTCTGGCCGCAGCTTAGTATCCTCTCCGGGCGAATGTCCCTC
>NZ_AEJZ01000175.1:0-26137 GCF_000208525.1 Escherichia sp. TW14182 | reverse complement strand
CAACCCCGCCAGTGGCGATCACCAGCGTCATGCCAATCGCCAACAGCGCAACGGGTGCTGCACGGTTAAGAATGTCGATGGGGCTACCGAACAAACGCCCATCCTGAAGTACCACCTGCCAGAAATGTGGGGCGACCAGACTATCGACCAGCAACACCAGCAACAGCGCCGCCAGTTGCGGCATTCCCGTCGGCCAGCGAAAACGCCTTTTCGACGACGCGGTGTCAGGGAGAGATTGAGGCATCACACTGTTCTCCTTACGCCGCAATGGCATTCATGATCGCCGGAACGGAAAGCTCTGCCAGCGGGATCTCCGCCACCTGTTTGCGATCGCGCATGATGATCACCCGATCGGCATAGCCCACCAGCTCTTCCAGTTCTGAGGAGATCACCAGCAGCGCCAGGCCATCGGCACACAGCGTTTCAATCAGGCGGATGATCTCAGCATGGGCGCCAACGTCAATGCCGCGCGTTGGCTCGTCGAGGATCAGAAATTGCGGACGAGTCAGCAGCCAGCGTGAGAGCAACACTTTTTGCTGATTGCCACCAGAGAGAAACTCTATCGGTTGTTCAGTTGAAGGTGTGCGAATGCCAAGCTGGCGGATAAAACGTTCGGCAATCTCTTGCTGTTCTTTGCGGGAAATTGGTCGCAGCCAGCCGCGCTGGGCCTGTAGCGCCAGGATGATATTTTCCCGCACCGAGGCGGCGGCGATGATGCCATCGGTTTTCCTGTCTTCCGGACAAAAACCAATGCCCAGTACTGAAGCCTGATGTGGCGATCGCAGGGTTTGTGGTTGGCCTTTGATCAGCGCAGTACCGCTGTCAGCGGGTTTGATACCGAAGATAACTTCAGCGGTTTCGGTACGCCCTGATCCCAGCAATCCTGCCAGACCGACGATCTCGCCGGGGCGTACTTCGAGATCAAACGGTGCGATCGTGCCTTTTTTACCGTAATTTTTGAACGCGGCAACGGGTTTGTCGCTAAGTAATGTCCGCCCGGCACGTTGTAGCGCGTGGGTGTCGAGTTCGCGCCCAAGCATCATTTTGACCAGTTCGATCTGCGGTAGCTCGCGGGTTTCCCGACAGCCAACGAAGTTGCCGTTGCGTAAGACGGTGATCCGATCGCTGACTTGATAAACCTGATCGAGAAAGTGCGTAACAAAGATCAGGCTGACGCCGCGATCGCGCAACTGGCGCATCAGGCCAAACAGCAACTCTACTTCCTGAGTGTCGAGGCTGGCGGTAGGTTCATCAAGGATCAGCACTTTGGCGGAGAGAGCGATAGCCCGACAAATGGCGACGATTTGCTGCATCGCCACCGAAAAACGGTTGAGCGGTTCACGCACGTCGAGGGAGAAGCCATACGATGCCATCAGTTCTGTAGCGCGCTTTTCCATCTCTTTACGGCGTAGCAGGCCAAAACGCCTGGGTTCGCGGCCTATGAATAGATTGTCGGCTACCGACATGTTGGGTAACAGGTTGACTTCCTGATAGACGGTGCCGATGCCAAGTTGTTGTGCGTGGGCGGTGTTTTTTGGTGAAATAGTCTGACCATCCAACCAGATAGTACCGCGATCGGCGTGGTAGACACCGGTAAGTGCTTTGATCAGCGTCGATTTACCGGCTCCGTTTTCACCGAGCAGCGCCATAATTTCACCGCGCCGTAGGCTGAAGTCGACGCTGTCTAACGCTTTGACGCCGGGGAAAAATTTACTTAATCCTTCGGTACGGAGGATTTCCTGGTGTTGGTCGGTCGTCATGGTTTCCCCCTTAGCCACGCTCTAAAAGTCTGGGAATAGATCGTGCCTGATGTTAAGAGCTGCGCCGTTTGTCCCCCTCACCCTAACCCTCTCCCCGAAGGGGCGAGGGGACAGATTGTGCATGGTGTTAAGTCCGGTACTGCACAACCGCCGGATGCGGCCTAAACGCCTTATCCGGCGGCGTACAAGTTGGCATCAGGTATTGATGTCCCTCAATACCCCATATTTTTCTTCTTCTCTAACTCTTCTTTTGCAGTATCAGGCAGGTAAAGGGTGGATTTGGTC
This sequence comes from Escherichia sp. TW14182, assembly GCF_000208525.1. Taxonomy (NCBI): domain Bacteria; kingdom Pseudomonadati; phylum Pseudomonadota; class Gammaproteobacteria; order Enterobacterales; family Enterobacteriaceae; genus Escherichia; species Escherichia sp. TW14182. The sequence continues at coordinate 24,092 of NZ_AEJZ01000175.1, read as the reverse complement.
AGGGTCAACTTTTCAGGCATAGTGCCGTCTTTTTTGTATTTCTCCAGCGCATCAAAAGCGGGGCCTGCCATATTCGGCGTCAGTTCAACGCTGGCGTTCGCTTCGCCATCAATCATCGCTTTGTAGATATCCGGTACGCCGTCAATGGAACCCGTGAGGATATCTTTACCCGGTTTCAGGCCCGCTTCTTTAATTGCCTGAATTGCACCAATCACCATGTCGTCGTTATGGGCGTAAACCATGCAGATATTTTTGCCGTTGTTTTCCGCTTTGATAAAGCTCTCCATAACTTCTTTGCCTTTACTGCGGGTGAAGTCACCGGACTGTGAGCGGATGATTTTGATGTTTGGCGCATTCTTAATAGCTTCGGCAAAGCCTTTTTTACGGTCGATGGCAACACTTGCCCCAACAGTACCCTGCAACTCAACCACGTTACATGGTTTACCGTTGACCTCTTTCACCAGCCAGTCACCAATCAACTTGCCTTCCAGAATGTTGTCGGCAGTAACGGTGGTCATATAGAGAGATTTGTCTTTCACGTCGATGGAACGGTCGAGCAAAAAGACCGGAATTTCGGCATCTTTCGCCTCTTTTAATACCGGTTCCCAACCCGTCGCCACCACTGGAGCAATAAAGATTGCATCTACCCCTTGTGCAACAAAGGAACGTACCGCTTTAATCTGGTTTTCCTGCTTTTGCTGACCATCGGCAATTTTCAGCGTGATACCGCGTTTTTCGGCCTCACTTTTCGCCACGTTGGTTTCTGCGGCGCGCCAGCCGGATTCTGATCCGACCTGCGAAAATCCTACGGTTAATGGAGCGGCCAACACCATAGACGACATGGCTGCCGAGACTGCAGAGACTACAAGTAAGCGTTTCCACATAGGGTTGTCCTCGTCGGGATAGTTATTATTGGTGAAAAGATGTTCGCGAAAAAACTATAGACAATTCGTTATGTAACGGATTGCGTTACATCACACTTCAAAAAAGTAAATAAAACGTTAATCACAAGTTTGTAATCGCTTTCATATCACTATGAAAAATGCGGCTACGGTTATGGATTTTCCTGCTCCACAAGCCGTCTTAAAACTGGCGAAAAAGGAATATGAGGACGAAAACAAGCGAAGACATTCGGCGCGAGTTGGCTATAATACTCGGCACTTGTTTGCCACATATTTTAAAGGAAACAGACATGAGCTTACTCAACGTCCCTGCGGGTAAAGATCTGCCGGAAGACATCTACGTTGTTATCGAAATCCCGGCTAACGCAGATCCGATCAAATACGAAATCGACAAAGAGAGCGGCGCACTGTTCGTTGACCGCTTCATGTCCACCGCGATGTTCTATCCGTGCAACTACGGTTACATCAACCACACCCTGTCTCTGGACGGTGACCCGGTTGACGTACTGGTTCCGACTCCGTACCCGCTGCAGCCGGGTTCTGTGATCCGTTGCCGTCCGGTTGGCGTTCTGAAAATGACCGACGAAGCCGGTGAAGATGCGAAACTGGTTGCTGTTCCGCACAGCAAGCTGAGCAAAGAATACGATCACATCAAAGACGTTAACGATCTGCCGGAACTGCTGAAGGCTCAGATCGCTCACTTCTTCGAGCACTACAAAGACCTCGAAAAAGGCAAATGGGTTAAAGTTGACGGCTGGGATAACGCCGAAGCCGCTAAAGCTGAAATCGTTGCTTCCTTCGAGCGCGCAAAGAATAAATAAGTTCTTCTAGCGCAATAACCCTGAACGCCGGGCTTCGGTTAGTAAGGGTTTTTTATGTCCGCGATAAATAAACACATCTTATTCTATCACCGCCTGCAAACGTAATAACACGTCTTCCACCACCTCGTCCGCAGCCAGACCAATACGTTTTGCCTGACGGGCGCGTAAATCCATCATTCGTACCTGATTCACCAATACCACGCCATACACATCGCCTTCTTCGCAATGTAACGGAACGCTAAATCCGGCATAACGGGCAAAATTTCCGCCCTGAGTAATGGGAGCAACCAACGTCATTCCCAGTTGATTAAAGGCTTGAACGGAGAGCACAAGCGCAGGCCGACCAGCACCTTGCTGTTCATGGCCGCTTGCTGGATCAAAGCCGACCAGCACAATGTCTCCCCGTTCAAATTCACTTTTCTTTACCATATTTCGTCACCCGCAGGGGTGGATTTACCCCAGACATCCTGCTCGCTAAGTTCCGGGGCGTTCATGTCGCACTGCATCAGCAGTTCATCAAGCGAGTAGCGCCTGGAGATGGGGGTCAGAATCAGTTGATTGTTGCTCACCTGTGCCTCAACGCTCTGCCCCGGCTGCAAGTTAAGCTCTTTCATCACAATATTGGGAATGACCATACCTGCACTGTTCCCCCATTTTTTTATGGTTATACGCATCCGCACCTCCTTAGGTTATACAAAGTATAACTCACGGTGCGACAGGAAACGTTTTACCCCTGCGCATTTGTGAACACCAGCAGAGTTTTTTATGCGTTAACAGATATGGAAAGCGGCTCGGAAGGAAAAGAAACAGGCGGGGAAGTTACAAAAAAGAATGCGAGATACCTCGAAAAAACAACGCCACCCGAAGGTGGCGTGTTTATATTATGACTTATCCCTGTCTAACCAGTCGCCGCTTTCAATCAGCGTTAATCCATCGACGGGTCGTTGATAAACGTACATCCATGCACTCCCGTACGGCGTCTGAATCAACTGGCGCGCGTATTCACCGCCCCTGGTGCGCAAGGCATCAAGTTCGGCCAGCGTGGCGTTGTCAATACGATAAACTTCACCGTGTACCGTTCCGTTGCCCGGAACTGCGCCTGGATAGTGGCCCAGGCTGTACAGTTGATAGTTATCGATACTGAAATCGCCCAGCAACTGGGCATTGGTCATCCAGTGGCTGTTGCCTTGTTTGTGACGTAAACTGCCGTAGACAAATATTCGCATCGCTAAAACTCGAACTGATAGAGCAAATCCAGTGCCTGATCTACACCAGACACGGCTTCCAGATATAGCTTTGGCATCAGGCGATAACGTAACGTGAGTGTTGCTATAGAGTCAAATATCCCCACGCCGTATTTCACTTGTAGACCTGGTAATACATAGCCGCTGACCACCACCTGGGAGGAGTCGCCTACTCCCTCGGTGTCGAGAGCTAAATTACTTACGCCAAATGTCTCGCCGATTTTACCCACAATCTGACCACTTTGTGCAACCCCCAGACCAATCAGCATCGAGGTCATCGCCGCGCTGTCGCTCTGATCGCTTTCCAGCCCTTGTCCACGCAACAAGTAAGACAACGCAGCCTGTTGCGACATCGCCGGGTCAGAGAAGATCTCCGCTTTCGGTTCATCCGCCAGTCCGGTGACGCGAACACCGGCGATTACGTCGTCTTCTGTAGCATCCGGGTTACGAATTGCTTCGATATTAAGATACGGTTGATCCGGTGGACCAGAGAACAGCAACTCGCCTTTGCGAACGATCAGATCCTGACCATAGGCATGGAAGCGACCTTCCGGAATGTTGATCTGTCCGTTCAGCCCCAGTCCCTGTTTGTCCTGTACGACATTGAGATCGCCCGTCAGCCGCGCTTTCAGGCCAAAGGCATCAATGCGCACATTGTTGCCGACGTGGACAATCAGGTTGCTGTTAATCGGAATCGACGCAGTTTTCGCCTCCTCCGGTTGTAGGTTATCGTTGAGCATCACGACATCGCTGGAGACGCCCACCGCACTTTCTGGCAGATCGTGCACCACAATGCGCGCCCACGGTACGTCAACGCGACCATCAAGGGTAAACAGGCTTGGTGTGGCTTCGAATACGACATCTGGCGACACATCCATACGCACCATCGGCGGTACGGTGATCCGCACCTTACTGCCTTTTGCCGTCACCCGCGCGCGCCAGTTTTCAATCTGACTCCAGTCTGCATCCCCGTTCAGGTAAATGTCACCCTGCTGGGTTCGCACGGTGCCCGCAAGCGTCGAGCGCATACCGTTAAAGTTGACCGCAAGCTGGCTCGGCTGCATATCAAACGGCATAAAGTTGCCATCGATATCCACACCCGTAACCTGGAGCTGACCAAAAAGCTGCGGACTTTGTACATCACCGCCCAGACGTAAATTAGCACTCACCATCCCCGCCGCTTTTTCCCCACGCGTAAAGATGGGGTTTACCATCGCGAGGTTAAAGTTGCGGATGTTGACGTTGCCACCGAGATTGCGGCGGCCTTGTGGATCGGTCACCTGCACCTGACCATCGAACTGACCATTATTAGTCAGGCGGATGGTCCAGCCCAGTTCAGCGCGGTTGTTGCGCAGTTCCGCCGTCAGATTCAGTGTCTGAAACGCCACCGGCAGCGCCGCGTCGTTGACAGTTTGCGTCACCTGCACGTTACGCCCGGAAAGGGTGATGCTACCCTGCGGCAGCCCTTCTTTGGTGGTGTCCCAGGCAACGTCTGCTTTACCTGTAAAGATGCCGCTTGCCTGAGTGGTTTCCGGCATAAACGGTTTCAGCATGGCCAGGTCGAAACGATTGAGATTTACCACCGCACGCCCTTCAGCCCCGGCATCAATGGTTTGCGGCACGCACAGTTCCGCGTTCGGGTTTACCCAGCAGTGCGGCCCGATGCTGATTTTTTGCTCCTGATTGCGGTAATCCAGCGCAATATCGCGGGTCAGCGACCACGGGCCGACTGGCGTCTGGAAGCGGGTATTACTCAGCGTTCCCTTCCAGCGTTCTTCTTTGCGATCAAAACTGCCCGCCAGATTGAGCTGTCCGGAAACCGGCTCGCCCTGAATCCGCACTTGTAGCTCGTGCTGCTTTTCGCTGCCTTTCGCATTCAGGGTGACGAGGTTGATATTCACATCCGGCTGCGAAATTTGCTCAACGCGCACATCGAGTTTACCCGCAATCTGATCGGTGGATTTTATATCGCCTTCCACGCGAACCTGCGCCACGGAGAGTTCCTGCCAGCGCAGGCTGCGCGCGGTGATATCCGCCAGCAACTGCGGCGCGTCCACCGTACCGCGAACCTTCACCAACCCTTTCGCTGTACCGCCCAGCCCTGGCAGCGCGTTATCCAGACCCGGCGCGTTGATCGTGGCATCAAGATTGAGATCTTTTACTCCCAGTTCACCTTTCACTTCGGCACTGTTAGATCCCAGTTCCAGATGCAGACCAGGGATCATCCACTGCATATAACTGTTGCCTTTCAGCGTACCGTCAACGTTCACTTTGTTCTGTTTAACGTTACCAGTCAGCTTCAACTCCGGCACGTCCATCTGCCAGGTGCCGCCGTACAGGCTGCCGCGCGTTTTGATCAAACCATTGAGTTTCGACGGCCAGTCCGGAAACTCTTTCGCGGTGTTAATGCCGTTAAGCGTTAACTCACCACGCCAGCTAATCGCCTGCTGCCAGTCGAGCAACGCTTTCAACTCAGTTTTCCCTTCCAGCGCCGCGACGGTGAGTTTGTCGAGATTCACCTGCTGTTCATTACCTTTCGCATCGAGGGTAATGGTGGCTGGCGGGATCTCCTGTCCCTTCACTGCCGTGCGCATAGAGAGCGTGTAATCGGTCATTTTGCCGGTGAGTTTCAGTTTCAGATCGTCCGCCTGATACTGTTTCTCGCCGGTAAACGGCCAGTAAAGTTGCTTGCTGTTGACTTCGACATTGAGCGGCAGTCCAGCCTCCGCCAGCCGCGTCTGAGCACGCAGATCCATATCCACCTGACCAGAAAGGTTAACGCCAATCTCCAGTTGTTCGCGCAGCGCACCGCCCACTTTCAGCTTCACTTTTTCACCCTTCAACGGCTCCACGTTCAGTGTGCTGTTGAGGGTGATATCCACCGGCCAGTTACCGGACAGCTGCGCCGTACCGCTGGCGTTAACGATCCCCTGGTTAGAGTCGATATCCAGCGCGTCCAGTTTGGTATTGCCGTCAATACTGCTCACTTTCAGCAGCATGGTGCGCACGGTGATGTCCGTGTCGCCCGTCACGCGCAATTGCTCGCCCTTAAACTCTTCAATATTCAGGTTGAGCGGCAAATGCACGTCGGTCATTTCCGGCAATACCGGGCGAGAAAAGAGATCTTTCAGCGTTTCGCCGAGCGGTTTTTCATCCGGCTGCGGATTTTCAATTTTCGGTTCAACGACTTCTTCCTGCGCCACTTCCGCCACTTTCGGCAAGGCAATCAGCAGGCCTTTCAGCGATGTCGGTTTCAGGGTCAGGGTTTTCTCCTGCCAGTTCAGACCGGAGGTGAAGTCCATCACCGACACCGTGGTGTCATCAATTTTGATATTGACGTTATCCAGCGCCACCCGCGTCAGGGTGATGGGATATGGCGTGGAGAGATCCAGCGGGCCGCTGTCTTCCTCTTCTTCAACCTGTTCTGAAGGGGGCATTTTTTTGCTGTCGATGTTGACCTGAATGTCTTTCAGCGCCAGGTCATTAATACAAATACTGCTGTCCCACAGGCACTCCAGCCCGACCGCCAGATGCAGATTACCCGCTTTAACCGCCACACCTGGCTGCTCATAACGAACGTCAGACAGAGTAAGGTCGCTCCAGCCGCCGGTCACCTTACCGATATCCAGCCCTGGCACCCAGCGATCTGCCGCTTTAAATACCAGATGCAAACCACTGGTGGTGCCCACCAGAAATGCCACCGATCCCAGCAACAGTAAGAGGACGACAACCGCGCCGAGGCTGATTTTTTTCCATAAACTCATAATTCTGGCCCCAGACCGATGTAAAACTGTAAACCATGCTCGTCTTTGTCAGCGACCGGAACCGCGAAATCGAGCTTGATCGGCCCGACTGGCGATTCCCAGCGCACGCCAACCCCGGTGCCAGTTTTAAAGTCACTGCGGCGAATATCGCTTACCGCTTCGCCGCTATCGACAAACACCGCGCCCCACCATTTTCCGGTCACGTTGTACTGATACTCCAGCGATCCGGTTATCAGTTTTGATGCCCCTTTCAGGTCACCATTGGCGTATTTCGGCGCAATAGATTTGTATTTATAGCCGCGAATGCTACGGTCACCCCCGGCAAAGAAACGCAGATCAGGCGGCACTTTGTCGAAGTCACCCGTTTCAATCCAGCCCAACGTGCCGCGCGTGACAAAACGATGGCGATCGTAGAGTGTGCGTATCCAGACGTTTTGCGCCTGAAACACAGAGAAATCGACGTCCGAGCCCCAGGCCGTGTTTGAATAGTCGATTGAGTAGCGTTGCGAGTCGCCCCAGGTCGGCATCAGGCCGCCGCGTGAACGCGTGCGGCTAATCATCACGCCTGGATAAAACAGCATCGTGGTGTTGGTAATTTCACCCTGGGTAAAGTGGTCAAGACTCCAGCGTAAGTTAATGGCGCGCTGCCAGCCGCTGGAGAGATCCCAATAACGGGAGGCCACCAGAGTTGTAGAGTCGGATTCCGTATCGTTCAGATCGGTGCGCTTAAAACCGCCCTGTACCAGATAATATTGTTCCAGCGGGTTCTTAAGCAGCGGCATTTTATAGCTAAAGTCGAGAGTCTGTTCCGGTGCAGAGATACTTGTGCTGGTGGTCAGGCTGTGACCGTAAGAGTTCATCCACGGCTTTTTCCACGTCGCTTTAACACGTGGACCTACGTCCGTTGAGTACCCTACCCCGGTTTCAATCGTATTTTCCGTGCGCGGCGAAACGACGCCGGTAAGCGGCAATACTTTTGTTTCTCGCGCTTTATCAAACTGCGGTGCGACCACCACCGAGTTAAACCAACCAGTGGCGGAGAGACGGCGGTTCAGCTCTGCCAGGTCTTTTGACTCGTATTCATCACCTTCTTTAAACGGAACAAGGTTTTGCAGATACTCATCGCGGATCTGTGAGCCTTCGAAGGTCACATGCCCAAAGCGGTAGCGTTCGCCACTGTTGTAATCAATATCCCAGTAGGCTTTATGCAAGCCAAGTGCAATACCCAACTGGGCTTTGGTAAATTCACTATCGAAATAGCCTTTGCGCAACGCGATGCTGGTTAAGGACTTTTTGAAATTTTCGTAGTCACCCTGATTCAGCACCGTGCCTATAGCCGGGCGAGTATCGAGCAACTTCAAATAGTCTTTATCGGTCCGTGCACCACCGCGCAGCACAACATCGGTGCCGCCAATCAAAATGGGTACGCCGGGCGTGACTTTGGCGATCAAAACCTGTCGCCCTTTCTCTGGCGGTGGTCGGAGATCAAATTCAATGGTCGGCTGGTAATAGCCCAGCGCCTTCAGGCCTTCGCGGATGGCATCATCGACACGCGCGCGAAATCGCCGGTCTGGCGTCACTTCATCACTTTCAATCGTAGAAAGCTGTGCACGAACATTTTTTTCCAGCTGTCCTGATAACCCTTCGACCTGTAGACGGACGTTCGCGGCGATAGCAGAACCACCAAAGCAGAATAAGCTTACACAACATAACTGTCGGATATAGCGCACATTTTCTCCTGAATATCCTTTGTTCCTGCCCCTGGAACCCCGTTAAACGGCTTAACAAAAAACCAGCAATATGGATTTAAAAGCAGACTAAATCCAAAATATTTCTTATGTTTTACTTTATACACATTCACGAGAGTTATTGTGTGCAAATACGTCTCTTGTTACAACCTAAACCCCAAAGACCGATTTCGGGAGAGCGATACCATGAGTTTATTTGATAAAAAGCATCTGGTTTCCCCCGCCGATGCCCTTCCTGGACGTAATACCCCGATGCCCGTAGCCACGTTGAATGCAGTCAACGGTCACTCAATGACAAATGTGCCTGACGGAATGGAAATCGCCATTTTTGCTATGGGCTGTTTCTGGGGCGTGGAACGCCTTTTCTGGCAACTTCCCGGTGTTTACAGCACCGCCGCAGGTTATACCGGCGGCTACACGCCAAACCCGACTTATCGGGAAGTGTGTTCTGGTGATACCGGCCACGCCGAAGCGGTACGCGTGGTTTACGATCCGTCAGTGATCAGCTACGAACAACTGTTACAAGTATTCTGGGAGAATCACGATCCCGCACAAGGGATGCGTCAGGGCAATGACCATGGCACGCAGTATCGTTCCGCGATTTATCCGCTAACACCAGAACAGGATGCTGCCGCCCGCGCCAGTCTGGAACGTTTCCAGGCCGCGATGCTTGCCGCCGATGACGATCGTCACATCACCACGGAAATCGCTAACGCGACACCGTTTTATTATGCCGAAGATGACCACCAGCAATATCTGCATAAAAACCCGTATGGTTATTGCGGAATTGGTGGGATCGGCGTTTGCCTGCCGCCTGAAGCGTAGCAATAAAAGGCCGAACTAAAGCGAAATGAAGCAAAAATTTAACCCTCTGGCGACTTTACAGTACCTTACGCTATACTAGCCACTGAAAATGTCGGTTCACTCTCTTCGAACCGGCTTTCAATGTGTATTTCACACAAATTAATCAACTTCCCCTTCCGAGGATCTGACCTGAACGGTCGGATAAGATATGTTAAACAGTATTTTAGTCATACTCTGCTTGATCGCTGTGAGTGCGTTCTTCTCGATATCCGAGATCTCGCTTGCCGCCTCACGCAAAATCAAACTTAAACTGCTGGCTGATGAAGGCAATATAAACGCCCAGCGCGTTCTGGATATGCAGGAAAATCCCGGCATGTTCTTTACCGTGGTGCAAATTGGTCTGAACGCGGTGGCAATACTCGGCGGTATCGTCGGTGATGCGGCGTTCTCTCCGGCTTTTAATAGCCTGTTCTCCCGCTATATATCGGCGGAACTCTCTGAGCAACTGAGCTTTATTCTCTCTTTCTCGTTAGTGACTGGCATGTTTATTCTGTTTGCGGATTTAACCCCGAAACGCATCGGTATGATTGCGCCAGAAGCTGTGGCTTTGCGTATCATCAACCCGATGCGCTTCTGCCTGTTCGTCTGCACCCCTCTGGTGTGGTTTTTCAACGGCCTGGCGAACATGATCTTCCGTATCTTTAAATTGCCAATGGTACGTAAAGATGACATCACATCTGATGACATCTACGCAGTCGTGGAGGCCGGTGCGCTGGCTGGGGTATTGCGTAAACAGGAACACGAACTGATCGAAAACGTGTTTGAACTGGAATCCCGTACCGTGCCGTCTTCCATGACGCCGCGTGAAAACGTGATTTGGTTCGATCTCCATGAAGATGAGCAAAGCCTGAAGAATAAAGTGGCGGAGCATCCGCACTCGAAATTCCTCGTCTGTAATGAAGATATCGATCACATTATCGGTTATGTCGATTCAAAAGATCTGCTGAACCGCGTGCTGGCCAATCAAAGCCTGGCACTGAACAGCGGCGTGCAAATTCGCAATACGCTGATCGTGCCTGATACGCTGACCCTCTCTGAGGCGCTGGAAAGTTTTAAAGCTGCGGGTGAAGACTTTGCGGTAATCATGAACGAGTACGCACTGGTGGTGGGGATCATCACCCTCAACGACGTGATGACCACGTTGATGGGCGATCTGGTCGGTCAGGGGCTGGAAGAACAGATTGTGGCGCGTGATGAGAATTCATGGCTAATCGATGGCGGTACGCCGATTGACGACGTGATGCGCGTGCTGGATATCGACGAGTTCCCGCAGTCGGGCAACTACGAAACCATCGGCGGCTTTATGATGTTTATGTTGCGTAAGATCCCGAAACGCACTGATTCGGTGAAGTTCTCCGGTTACAAATTTGAAGTGGTGGATATTGATAACTACCGCATCGACCAGCTACTGGTTACGCGAATCGACAGTAAAGCCACCGCCCTTTCGCCAAAACTGCCTGACGCCAAAGATAAAGAAGAAAGCGTCGCATAACCCCAGAAACATCAACGGCTCCTGAATCAGGAGCCGTCTTATTACTGCATAGCACTTGGTTAAGCCATCTCTGTTTGCAGACGCATAACCTGACGGTTAACTTCGGACATCACTGACAAATGCAGTTTATCCTTCACTTTTGGGATAAGAATCTTACCCTTATCAAATTCAAAAGCGCCAACGTCCTTGATGTATAACCGTCCACGGAACAGGATCTTCACGTACTTCGCCACCTGAAGTGGGTTGTACCGTTGGAAAATTTTCATTGTTGTCTCCTGCTGAGTATTACGCCTTTGCGGTGCCACAATCGGCCCAACTATTATGAGGCGCAAATTTTAATGCCTAATGACTATAGACTATCGGGGTAATGTTTCCAGCGTGTATAAATTTTTTTACCCCACTGTTACAATTATTCAGAATTATCTCTTCACCTAACCACAATCTTCAGTATAAACATTCATTTTTCATATGATTTGTGCGCTTGTCCGCAAACTGGCACCGCACTTGCGGGAAATTCGATAAATAGCACATATGATTAAAAGCCAGACCCAAGTGGTCGGATCACCTGCATACGATAAGAAGGAAACACTATGACCCTACGCAAGATCCTCGCGCTGACTTGCTTGCTACTGCCGATGATGGCCTCCGCGCATAAATTCGAAACTGGTCAGCGCGTACCGCCGATTGGTATTACCGATCGTGGCGAGTTGGTGTTTGATAAAGATCAGTTTAGCTACAAAACCTGGAACAGTGCGCAGTTAGCGGGAAAAGTGCGAGTACTGCAACATATTGCCGGTCGCACCTCCGCAAAAGAGAAAAATGCGACGCTGATTGAAGCAATTAAATCGGCGAAATTGCCGCACGACCGCTACCAGACCACCACCATTGTCAACACCGACGACGCTATTCCCGGCTCAGGTATGTTTGTGCGCAGCAGCCTGGAGAGCAATAAAAAGCTCTATCCGTGGTCGCAGTTTATTGTCGACAGTAATGGCGTCGCACGCGGAGCCTGGCAACTGGATGAAGAGAGTTCTTCCATTGCAGTGCTGGATAAAGACGGTCGCGTGCAATGGGCGAAGGACGGGGCGTTAACCCAGCAAGAAGTGCAGCAAGTCATGGACTTGCTGCAAAAATTGCTTAATAAATAGAAACCCGGAATCCAGGATTCAGGAAGGATTCGCGCGGAGTGTAATCCAGCGGTTTACCCTGCCAGTCGTGAACGTGTGCTCCGGCGGCGGCGGCCACGGCATGACCGGCAGCGGTATCCCAAATATTCGTCGGCCCGAAACGCGGGTAGAGCTGCGCCTGACCTTCCGCCACCAGGCAGAATTTCAGTGAAGAGCCGATAGATGTCGTCTGGTGTTCACCAAGCTGTTGCAGATACTCTTTCAGCTCGGCATCCGCATGGGAACGGCTAATGACCACCAGCGGCGGACGGGCGTCGCGTACCTGAATCTGCTTGCGCACGCCGCACTCTTCTTTCCAGGCTTTGCCTTCCGCCGCGCTGTACATGACGTTCATTACCGGCGCATACACCACACCTAATACCGGTTTGCCTTTGTCAATCAGCGCAATGTTAACGGTAAATTCACCATTTCGTTTAATAAACTCTTTGGTGCCGTCCAGCGGATCTACCAGCCAGTAACGTTGCCAGTGCTGGCGGACTTCCCAACCGGGAGGATCTTCTTCGGAAAGAACCGGAATATCCGGCGTTAGTGTACGTAAACCGTCCATGATTACGGTGTGCGCGGCAATGTCCGCCGCCGTCACCGGTGAGTTATCCGCTTTGCTGACGACGTCCATCGGTTTTGTCCCGTCGTAGACCTGCATAATGGCATCGCCCGCATTCCGTGCGAGTTGACATACTTGTTCTAACATTCTCCACCTCTTTTGTTTCAGTGGTGTTAACTTGTTGTTTTACTTATACCCTATCGTTAAAGAATCCGCCAACTGTGATGGCGTCATCGTTTCCTGATTTATTATTTATGGCATCCTTCACGCTCCGTATGAAAGACGTCTCATCTTCTCGTTCATAAAAGGATGCCCAGATGGTTAAGTTTAGTGCAACGCTTCTTGCTACGCTGATTGCCGCCAGTGTGAATGCGGCAACAGTCGATCTCCGCATAATGGAAACCTCTGATTTGCATAGCAACATGATGGATTTCGATTATTACAAAGATACATCCACAGAAAAATTTGGACTGGTACGCACTGCGAGCCTGATTAATGACGCGCGCAATGAAGTGAAAAATAGCGTACTGGTCGATAACGGTGACCTGATCCAGGGTAGCCCGCTGGCGGATTACATGTCGGCGAAAGGATTAAAAGCGGGTGATGTTCATCCGGTCTATAAGGCGCTGAATACGCTGGATTATACCGTCGGCACGCTTGGCAACCACGAGTTTAACTACGGTCTGGATTACCTGAAAAATGCGCTGGCGGGAGCGAATTTCCCCTATGTGAATGCCAACGTCATCGACACTAAAACCAAACAGCCGATGTTCACACCGTATTTAATTAAAGACACCGAAGTAGTCGATAAAGACGGTAACAAACAGATGCTGAAGATTGGCTACATCGGTATTGTGCCACCGCAAATCATGGGCTGGGATAAAGCCAATTTATCCGGCAAAGTTACCGTTAACGATATCACTGAAACAGTGCGCAAGTATGTTCCGGAAATGCGCGAGAAAGGTGCCGATGTTGTTGTCGTTCTGGCGCACTCTGGTTTGTCTGCCGACCCGTATAAAGTGATGGCGGAAAACTCAGTTTATTATCTCAGTGAAATTCCTGGCGTTGACGCCATTATGTTTGGCCATGCTCACGCCGTTTTCCCGAGTAAAGATTTTGCTGATATCAAAGGGGCTGATATCGCCAAAGGTACGCTGAACGGTGTTCCGGCAGTGATGCCTGGCATGTGGGGCGATCATCTCGGTGTGGTCGATCTGCAACTCAGTAATGACAGCGGTAAATGGCAGGTGACGCAGGCAAAAGCGGAAGCACGACCGATTTACGACATCGCCAACAAAAAATCACTGGCTGCAGAAGACAGCAAGCTGGTCGAAACGCTGAAAGCCGATCACGATGCCACCCGCCAGTTTGTCAGCAAACCTATCGGAAAATCTGCCGACAATATGTATAGCTATCTGGCGCTGGTGCAGGACGATCCGACCGTTCAGGTGGTGAACAACGCGCAGAAAGCGTATGTCGAACGTTACATTCAGGGCGATCCGGATCTGGCAAAACTGCCGGTGCTCTCTGCTGCCGCGCCGTTTAAAGTTGGCGGTCGCAAAAATGACCCTGCCAGCTATGTTGAAGTGGAAAAAGGTCAGCTAACCTTCCGCAACGCCGCCGATCTTTATCTCTACCCCAATACGCTGATTGTGGTAAAAGCCAGCGGTAAAGAGGTGAAAGAGTGGCTGGAGTGCTCCGCTGGACAGTTTAACCAGATTGATCCCAACAGCACTCAACCGCAGTCTTTAATTAACTGGGACGGTTTCCGCACCTATAACTTTGATGTTATTGATGGCGTGAATTACCAGATTGACGTCACCCAGCCCGCCCGCTATGACGGTGAATGTCAGGTGATTAATGCCAATGCGGAAAGGATTAAGAACCTGACCTTTAACGGCAAACCGATTGATCCGAACGCGATGTTCCTCGTTGCCACCAATAACTATCGTGCTTATGGCGGCAAATTTGCCGGAACCGGCGATAGCCATATTGCTTTTGCTTCTCCGGATGAGAACCGCTCGGTGCTGGCAGCGTGGATTGCTGAAGAGTCGAAGCGTGCGGGGGAAATTCACCCGGCAGCAGATAACAACTGGCGTTTGGCACCGATCCCCGGCGATAAGAAACTGGATATCCGTTTCGAAACCTCTCCGTCAGATAAAGCCGCAGCGTTTATTAAAGAGAAGGGGCAGTATCCGATGAATAAAGTCGCGACCGATGATATCGGGTTTGCGATTTATCAGGTGGATTTGAGTCAGTAATAGACATCTTTTTCGGCCTACAAATCATCAACCGCATCCGGCATTTATTGGCGGATGCGATGCTACCGTATCTTATCCGCCCTACAAGCCATGCACCGTAGGCCGGATAAGCGCAGCGCATCCGGCAGTTATGCCACACGTTCATCCCGCACCGCCAGCACCTCGGGCAAATTCAACTCAATCCAGTCCGCCAGTGCAGCAACCTTTTCACTCACCTGCTCGCCCAGCGGCGTGAGGCTATATTCCACATGCGGCGGCACCACCGGATACGAGATACGGTTAACAAAACCATCCTGCTCCAGCGCCTGTAACGACTGCGCAAGCATCTTTTCACTCACCCCGCCCATTTTACGGCGCAGGTCGCTAAAACGATGAGTGCCTTCACGCAGCGCCACCAGAATCAACACTCCCCAACGGCTGGTGACGTGTTTCAGCACCTCGCGCGACGGGCACTGTTCAGCGAAGAGATTTCCCTCTTTCAGTTGTTGCGACAGACTAACCTGACTCATTTCATACTTACCTTTTTGTGCGTACTTACTAAAAGTAAGTTTAGGTGTTAGCGTATTTAAACACAAGACAAACCGATGGAGGCATCCCATGATTGCTATTACCGGCGCAACCGGCCAACTTGGTCACTATGTTATTGAGTCCCTGGTGAAAACCGTTCCTGCCAGCCAAATAGTGGCTATCGTTCGTAATCCGGCAAAAGCCCAGGCCCTGGCAGCACAAGGCATTACCGTGCGTCAGGCTGACTACGGCGATGAAGCCGCACTGACATCTGCACTTCAGGGAGTGGAAAAACTACTGCTGATCTCTTCCAGCGAAGTGGGTCAACGTGCCCCGCAGCATCGTAATGTTATTAATGCCGCAAAGACGGCTGGCGTGAAATTTATCGCTTATACCAGCCTGCTACATGCAGATACCTCCCCGCTCGGCCTCGCCGATGAGCACATCGAGACGGAGAAAATGCTGGCTAATTCTGGCATCGCTTATACCCTGCTGCGCAACGGCTGGTATACCGAGAACTACCTTGCCAGCGCCCCGGCAGCACTGGAGCACGGCGTATTTATCGGTGCGGCGGGCGATGGCAACATTGCCTCAGCAACGCGGGCAGATTATGCAGCCGCTGCCGCGCGCGTGATTAGCGAAGCTGGTCACGAAGGCAAGGTTTACGAACTGGCGGGCGACAGCGCCTGGACGCTGACACAGTTAGCGGCAGAGCTAAGCAAACAGAGCGGCAAACAGGTTACCTATCAAAATCTGAGCGAAGCCGATTTCGCCGCTGCGCTGAAAAGCGTCGGACTGCCCGACGGACTGGCGGATATGCTGGCGGATTCTGACGTTGGCGCGTCAAAAGGCGGTCTGTTTGATGACAGCAAAACGCTGAGTAAACTAATTGGTCGCCCAACGACAACGTTAGCCGAAAGCGTAAGCAATCTGTTTAATGTTAATAACTAGTTAATTAAAGTGGCATCCTCCCGCATCCTCTCTGATAATGACGGGATGCCGGGAGCAATCATGTCTGCTTCCTGAACGTTTCTTCTGACAGATCAATGGATGCCAGTAATGATTAGCGGCGTGCTGTACGCCCTGTTAGCAGGGTTGATGTGGGGGCTTATTTTTGTCGGGCCGTTGATTGTGCCGGAATACCCGGCGATGTTGCAGTCGATGGGGCGTTATCTGGCGTTAGGGTTAATTGCGCTACCCATTGCCTGGCTGGGACGCGTGCGTTTGCGTCAGTTGGCGCGTCGGGACTGGCTTACCGCCTTGATGCTCACTATGATGGGCAACCTCATTTATTACTTCTGCCTTGCCAGTGCCATTCAACGTACTGGCGCGCCTGTTTCCACGATGATTATCGGCACCCTGCCGGTGGTGATTCCTGTCTTTGCCAATCTGCTTTATAGCCAGCGCGACGGCAAACTCGCGTGGGGAAGACTCGCCCCGGCACTGATTTGTATTGGCATCGGCCTGGCGTGTGTGAATATTGCTGAGTTAAACCACGGACTCCCCGATTTTGACTGGGCACGTTATACCTCTGGCATCGTGCTGGCGTTAGTTTCCGTGGTCTGCTGGGCATGGTATGCCCTGCGCAACGCCCGCTGGCTGCGGGAAAATCCCGACAAACATCCGATGATGTGGGCAACGGCGCAGGCGCTGGTCACACTGCCGGTTTCACTTATCGGCTATCTCGTCGCTTGTTACTGGCTGAATACGCAAACGCCGGACTTCTCCCTACCCTTTGGCCCCCGCCCGCTGGTGTTTATTAGTCTGATGATTGCGATAGCCGTGCTTTGCTCATGGGTCGGCGCACTCTGCTGGAACGTCGCCAGCCAGCGATTACCAACCGTGATTCTCGGGCCGTTGATTGTTTTCGAAACGCTGGCAGGTTTGCTGTACACCTTTTTACTCCGCCAGCAAATGCCGCCGCTGATGACGCTGAGCGGTATCGTGCTGTTAGTGGTTGGCGTGGTCATTGCAGTCAGAGCAAAACCGGAAAAACCTTTAACTGAATCTGTCTCAGAAAGTTGACATGCTGGCTGTGAGTTAAATAAGCCTCTGCTACGTAAGGGTTATAGCATTTGCCTTAAAGATGCATTTAAAATGCACCTTATCTTATTAAGAATGAGGTATCAGCTATGGCTTATCGCGACCAACCTTTAGGTGAACTGGCGCTCTCTATTCCTCGCGCTTCGGCTCTGTTTCGTAAATATGATATGGATTACTGCTGCGGCGGTAAGCAGACGCTGGCGCGCGCGGCGGCACGTAAAGAGCTGGATGTTGACGTCATTGAAGCCGAACTGGCAAAGCTTGCTGAACAACCGATTGAGAAAGACTGGCGTAGCGCCCCGCTGGCAGAAATCATCGACCATATCATCGTGCGCTACCACGATCGTCACCGCGAACAACTGCCGGAACTGATTCTGCAAGCCACCAAAGTAGAGCGCGTTCACGCCGACAAACCGAGCGTGCCAAAAGGGCTGACAAAATACCTGACCATGCTGCATGAAGAGCTTTCCAGCCATATGATGAAAGAAGAGCAAATTCTCTTCCCGATGATTAAACAAGGCATGGGTAGCCAGGCAATGGGGCCTATCAGTGTGATGGAAAGCGAGCACGATGAAGCGGGCGAACTGCTGGAAGTGATTAAACACACGACCAATAACGTCACACCGCCGCCGGAAGCCTGCACCACCTGGAAAGCGATGTATAACGGCATTAATGAACTGATTGATGACCTGATGGATCACATCAGTCTGGAAAACAATGTACTGTTCCCACGCGCGCTGGCAGGTGAGTGATCTAAAAGCTGGATGGCATTGCGCCATCCAGCATGATAATGCGGTTATTTCCGCAGTTCAGCAGCCCGCTTCTTACCAATAAACAACCAGCCCAACCCCAGCGCGATAAACCACAGCGGGGTAACCAGCAGCGCCTGGCGGGTGTCCTCTTCCAGCGTCAGCAGCACGATGACGAATACAAAGAACGCCATACATACCCAACACATCAGCTTGCCGAGCGGCATCTTGTAGATCGACTTCTCATGCAGGTGCGGACGTTGTTTGCGGTACACCAGGTACGAACAAAGGATAATCGTCCAGACAAACATAAACAGAATCGCGGAAACGGTTGTGATCATCGTGAACGCACCAATCACGCTTGGATTCACGTACAACATCACCACGCCGCCGAGCAGACAGATGCAAGAGAAGGTCAGCCCTTTCGCGGGTACTGCGCGTTTAGAGAGTTTAGCGAATGCTTTCGGCGCGACGCCTTCCTGCGCCAGACCAAACAGCATACGGCTGGTAGAGAATACGCCGCTGTTAGCGGAAGACGCCGCAGAGGTCAGCACCACAAAGTTAATTACGCTGGCAGCAGCAGGCAAACCTACCAACACAAACAGTTCAACAAACGGGCTTTTCTCCGCGACCACAGAACTCCACGGCGTCACAGACATAATTACAATTAGCGCGAAGACGTAGAACATAATGATGCGGATCGGAATGGAGTTAATCGCGCGTGGCAGTGATTTCTCCGGATCTTTCGTTTCCGCAGCCGTTGTACCGACCAGTTCAATCCCCACGAAAGCGAAAACCGCAATCTGGAATCCGGCAAAGAAGCCGCTTAAGCCTTTCGGGAACCAGCCGCCGTCATTCCACAAATGCGCGAACGACGCTTCCACACCGGTCGGAGACTGGAAGTGCATCATCACCATGATCAGACCAACGACAATCAGCGACACGATGGCGACGATTTTGATCATCGCAAACCAGAACTCCATCTCACCAAACATTTTCACGGTGGCGAGATTAAGAACCAGCAACAGAATGATCACCGACAGCGACGCCACCCAGTCGGAAAGCCCAGGGAACCAGAACTGCGCATAAGCGGTAATAGCGACAACATCCGCCATACCGGTAACCACCCAACAGAACCAATAGGTCCAGCCAGTGAAATATCCTGCCCACGGTCCCAATAAATCGGAAGCGAAGTCACTAAAAGATTTGTATTCCAGATTCGAAAGCAGCAATTCCCCCATTGCCCGCATCACGAAAAAGAGCATAAAACCAATGATCATATAAACGAAAATGATCGACGGCCCGGCAAGACTGATTGTTTTACCGGAACCCATAAACAACCCTGTACCTATGGCACCGCCAATGGCAATAAGCTGAATATGTCGGTTTGTGAGATTGCGCCGTAGCGACTGTTCAGCCGGAGCCTGATCATCGGCAACGACTTTTACCTGATCTACCATGTTTTTTTCTTCCTGTACCTGTCTGTGTTGTTCAGGCTCTGCGGCCTTTAGTCAGTCTATGATACGACGAATCTGTATCGGGACTCATCGATATTAGGTAACAATACGCGGGATGAATACTAAGATTTAGATCTAATGTTAATTTTATGTTTAAAGTGGGTGTCATATCACGGTGATAACGCGAAACAGCTCACAAAAATACACGCTTACGGGGTCTTTTCAACACAAAATAGCGTCGTTTGGCAAACTGAAGGGTTTATTGCTGAATGCCTGCTCCCCTCTGGTTCGAGGGGAACAGAATGCGCTGCTTAGAGGATTTCCAGCAGTTCGACTTCAAACACCAGGGTGCTGAACGGAGGGATGGAGGCGCCAGCGCCGCGCTCGCCATATGCCAGTTCCTGCGGGATGGTCAGTTCCCATTTAGAACCTACCGGCATCAGAGTCAGTGCTTCAATCCAGCCAGGGATCACGCCGTTAACCGGGAATTCAGCCGGTTCGCCACGGGCAACGGAACTGTCAAATACAGTACCGTCGATCAATTTACCGGTGTAATGAACACGAACGCGGTCGGTACGTGCCGGTATTGCGCCTTCACCCTGGTTGATCACGCGGAATTGCAGGCCAGATTCGGTGCTATTCACACCCTCTTTTTTAGCGTTTTCTTCCAGGTATTTCACACCTTCAGCAGCCATCGCCTGGAAACGCTGACGACGAACGGCATCGGCACGTTCGTGAATTTCACGCAGCGCGCGGTGCACCACATCAACCGGAACAGCCGGATGTTTACCTTCCAGTGCATCGGCAATGCCTGCAACCAGTGCTTCTGGCAGCAACCCTTGCAGGCCAGATTCACTCAGTTGTTGCCCTACCTGCAAACCTATACCATAGCTTGCTTGCGCTTCGATGGTGTCAAAAGTTGGGGTGGTCATCGTATTTCCTTTCTTCGGGTATAAAGTAGCGGGCAGCATATCAGCCACACTTCTTTGGGTAAAACTTTGTCGCGGGAATGATGACAAATCCCGGGGAAAAAGAAACAATAGCAATATCCCGTATGAATATAATAAAGGCGGGTTTACCACGGACATCATAGCGTTAGCTTATTCATAGGCTATGATTGAGGAACAAGACGCGGAGCAGGAGGAAACCATGCCCGGGCGCTTTGAACTAAAACCAACCCTGGAGAAAGTCTGGCACGCGCCGGACAATTTTCGCTTCATGGACCCGCTGCCGCCGATGCATCGTCGGGGGATCATTATTGCCGCCATTATATTGGTGGTCGGATTTCTGCTTCCATCTGATGATACGCCCAACGCGCCGGTAGTGACGCGTGAAGCGCAGTTAGATATTCAGTCGCAATCACAACCGCCGACAGAAGAACAGCTGCGGGCGCAATTAGTCACACCACAAAATGATCCTGATCAGGTGGCTCCGGTCGCCCCTGAACCGATACAGGAAGGCCAACCGGAAGATCAGCCACAAACCTCGCAAACGCAACCATTCCAGCCAGATAGTGGAATAGATAATCAGTGGCGCTCTTATCGTGTCGAACCAGGTAAAACGATGGCGCAGCTATTCCGCGACCACGGACTACCCGCCACCGATGTCTATGCGATGGCGCAGGTAGAAGGCGCGGGTAAGCCACTGAGTAATTTGCAAAACGGGCAGATGGTGAAAATCCGCCAGAACGCCAGCGGCGTAGTGACGGGCTTAACCATTGATACGGGGAATAATCAACAGGTTCTGTTTACCCGCCAGCCGGATGGCAGTTTTATTCGTGCGCGGTAGATGAAGGGTCAACGAGAAGCCAGCTAAGGATTGTCTCTTTGATGACCTTACGTCTGGCTTCCAGTGCCTGGGGTGAAACCATACTGATGTGATAAACCAGGCCAAGCGTATGCTGGTTGATCAAATAATATCCCCCAAGCGCGGCAATATTAATATTCACCTGCAACGGGTCGATATCTGGCTTAAAAATATTGAGTCTCTTCCCTTCAGCCAACAAAGATTCCATTAACTGCAAGTGCGCATGGTTAATTTCTAAAAGACGCTGTGATTTTGCATAATGCACACCTTTGCTCTGGTTTTCACTATGCACAATTTTTAAAAACCAGGGGTTAGCAATGTAATAATCCCAGGTAAAATCGATGATTTTTTCAATTGCTTTTTGTGGAGGAAGACCTGAAACATCCAGGGATTTTTCTTTTTGTCGAATATCGTTCCAGGTATATTCCAGCACTTCGATAAATAAATTTTCTTTATTACCAAAGTGGTGATAAACCGTCTGTTTACTG
Organism: Escherichia sp. TW14182; assembly: GCF_000208525.1. Classification (NCBI taxonomy): domain Bacteria; kingdom Pseudomonadati; phylum Pseudomonadota; class Gammaproteobacteria; order Enterobacterales; family Enterobacteriaceae; genus Escherichia; species Escherichia sp. TW14182. Next base: position 2,215 of record NZ_AEJZ01000175.1, on the reverse strand, counting down.
CACCCTGCGGCCTTAACAATATTATCGACTCTGGCTCCTTCGTAACCATATTCGGCAAATTCATTAACCGCACATAACAGCAGCTTTTCCTTCAGGCTCTGTACGTTGCTGGTATCAAGATACATAACGCTTCCCCACGACCTCTTCAAGATGACTATCTTAACCCGATTAATTAGAAGCTCCAGTAAAAAGGCTAAAAACTTGTACTTTCATCGGGTTATCAAATGTCCTGTGATCACTATCGCATATCAACCAACCAGATGGTTGATCTTTCTTGCCGCACGTCGCAAGCTAATCGTCACTTAGGGAAACAATATTCAAAAAGAGAGCTATTGTATGAAATCCACTCGTCCTGTTGCCGTCATCACTGGAGCCGCACGTGGCATTGGTAAGGGGTGCGCGCTGGAGCTTGCCCGTGGCGGATTTAATCTGTTGATTAACGATCGCCCCGATGCCGACAGCGTAGAAAAATTACATGCCACGCAACAGGAATGTATGGCAGAAGGCGTGGAAGTGATTTGCTTCCCTGCCGATGTTGGCGATCTCTCCCTGCATGAAGAGATGCTCGACGCGGCGCAAAATCAGTGGGGGCGTCTGGACTGCCTGCTCAATAACGCGGGCATTTCAGTGAAAAAGCGCGGTGACCTTCTCGACCTCGAACCGGACAGCTTCGACCAAAACATTGCCATTAATACCCGCGCGCCGTTCTTCCTCGCACAGGCATTCAGTAAACGTCTGCTCGCACAGCCAAAACCAGAAACAGAATTCCCGCACCGCTCAATTATTTTTGTCAGTTCCATCAACGCCATCATGCTGGCGATGAATCGCGGCGAATACACAATTGCCAAAACCGCCGTTTCTGCCGCTGCTCGTCTGTTTGCTGCTCGCCTTTGCAACGAACAAATTGGCGTCTATGAAGTGCGCCCTGGTCTCATCAAAACCGATATGACTATTCCGGCAACGGCTTATTACGACGAATTGATTGCCAAAGGACTGGTGCCGTGGGGACGTTGGGGTTATCCGGCGGATATCGCCTCCACTGTCCGCGCGATGGCGGAAGGCAAACTGATTTACACCTGTGGTCAGGCAGTCGCCATCGACGGTGGCTTAAGTATGCCGCGCTTCTGAGGCTAAACCATGAGAGATCTGTTACAACGCCCGGATTTATTCAGTATCAATACCGCGACGCTGGGCTATAAAGTGCCGCTGCCCGCCATTATTGATGCCTGTGCCGCACGCGGTATCGGTGCGATCGCCCCCTGGCGCAGAGAGTTGCAGGGTGAAGATCTTCAGCAGATCGCCCGCCAGCTTGCCGTCAATAACATGCGCGTTTCCGGTTTATGCCGTAGCACCTACTACACCGCGCCGACGCTGGCGGAACGCAAACTGGCAATTGATGATAACCGCCGGGCGCTGGACGACGCAGCGGTGCTGAACGCCGCCTGTTATATGCAGGTGGTTGGCGGTCTGCCAACGGGCACTAAAGATCTATATGAAGCGCGAGAACAAGTGAAACAAGGGATTCGCCAGCTGCTGCCACATTCGAAAGATGTCGGCGTGCCAATTGCGCTGGAGCCGCTGCACCCGATGACTGCTGCCGATCGCTCTTGCCTGTGCACGTTACGCCAGGCGCTGGACTGGTGTGATGAACTCGATCCCGATGGCGAATTTGGCCTCGGCGTGGCTGTGGATGTTTACCATGTCTGGTGGGATCCGGATCTGGCCAGCCAGATCCTGCGCGCCGGAAAACGTATTCTCGCGTTTCATGTTTCCGACTGGTTAGTGCCGACTACCGATCTGGTCAATGACCGGGGAATGCCGGGAGATGGCGTGATAAATATTCCGTCAATTCGTCGACTGGTTGAAAACGCCGGATTTAATGGCGCTATTGAACTGGAAATATTCTCACCGTACTGGTGGCAGAAAGATATTAACAGCACGCTGGATATTAGCGTCGATCGCATCGCGCATTATTGCTAAGGAATAATCATGAGTGACCAACCCGTTCTGTTCAGCAGAGCGGCGGCTTCCTGCCGCCTGACGTTGAACCGTGAAGATAAATGTCATGCTATTAACGAAGAGATGATTGAATCTCTCGACCATTATTTAAATGAAATTGAAAACGACACCACATTACGATTAGTCGAATTAACGGCAACCGGCGATAAATTCTTTTGTGCGGGCGGTGGGTGATGCTGCCAACTTACTGATTTAG
>NZ_AEJZ01000176.1:0-14662 GCF_000208525.1 Escherichia sp. TW14182 | reverse complement strand
ACTGGCGACAGCAATGGCGCAGGCACAGGTTGAGCGCAATGACGAGATTTATCGCCGTCAGCGTGAAATGAAAGAGGATCTGAACAATCTGGAGGATTTGGGTTCAATCCGAGCGTTTGGTATTGGCTAATAAATCAATCGCAACTGGTGTTTAGAACCCTCCCGACTTTTGAAGGTTGGGAGGGCTGGGGAAACGGTTATTAATTGAGGCAATGCATAACAGGCTTTAACAAAAAGCCTCAAAAAACATTCTCCAAAACCAGAACGCAACTGATTGATTTTGGTGAAAGACACAACGCGGTTGCTTTCAACAATAAAACCCTTTAAAAACCAACTTATTTCATTGAATATAAAGGATTAATTATCTATATCGCTCACCTTCTTATTCAGCAAACGAGAAGCGCGCCAGTAAACCAGCAACATCAGGCCCATTACGATAGTCAGCGTAATGCTGGTGGCGGCGCCAAACGGCCAGTCGCGAATATTAAGGAACTGAACCTTGATGACGTTACCGATCAGCAGGTTTTTCGCACCACCCATCAGGTCGGATACATAGAACAAGCCCATAGCTGGCAGCATCACCAGCAGACATCCGGCAATAATTCCCGGCATCGTCAGCGGAATAATAATACGGATAAAAGTCTGCAATTTGCTGGCACCGAGATCGCGCGCCGCTTCCAGTAAAGGTTTATCCAGTTTTTCAATACTGGAATAGAGTGGCATCACCATAAACGGCAGCAGAATGTAAACCAGACCGATAATCACCGCGCTGGGGGTGAACATGATGCGAATTGGGGTATCAATAACGCCCAGCCACAGCAGGAACTCGTTGAGATAGCCTTTGGTGCTGAGGAAAATTTTTAGCCCGTAGATACGAATCAGCGAGTTTGTCCAGAACGGAACAATCAGCAGAAACAGCAGCAGCGGTCGCACTTTATGCGGCAGTTTTGCCAGAAACCAGGCAAACGGGTAGCCCAGCACCAGGCAGGCGAGAGTGGCGATCAGCGCCATATTCAGTGAGTGCACGAGCACTTCAAAATAGAGCGGATCGAGCAGACGTGTGTAGTTATCCAGCGTAAAGACCATTTTGACGAAACTCGCGTCGTCGCGGGTCAAAAAGCTGGTGCCAATGATCATCAGGTTGGGCAGAAAGACAAACAACACAAGCCAACCGACGATAGTGACAATCACTACATTCTGGAACTTACTTGTGTTCTTCATCAGCCAGTACGACCTCCCAGCTTTCTACCCAATTAATGGCCATTTTCTGGTCGAGTGAGTGGTCAAAGTCAGGATCGTCTTCGTTGAAGAATTCGCTGACCATCACCATCTTGCCATTTTCCAGTTCGACAACCGACTCCAGCGTCATGCCTTTGTAGTTACGCTCGCGAACGTAACCAATCAGCCCTTCGACGTGGTTATCATCGTTGATTTCGTCAACGCGTAAGTCTTCCGGGCGTAACAGAACATGCAGTTTTTGCCCAGGTTCAACGGCGAAGTTAACGTAGATATTACACTCGCGGCCTTCAACGTTGGCGCGTACGCGTTGCTCGTCGAGACGTTCGATCACCGTGGCGTTAAACATATTGATTTCGCCAATGAATCCGGCAACAAACAGGTTTTTGGGTTCTTCGTAGATTTCACGTGGTGTGCCGTCTTGTTCAATGCGACCATCGCGCATCACCACAATCCGGTCAGACATAGTGAGTGCCTCTTCCTGGTCGTGGGTAACGAAGACGAAAGTAATGCCAAGTTTTCGCTGTAACGCTTTTAACTCGTTCTGCATCTGTTTGCGCAGTTTGTAATCCAGCGCGGAAAGCGATTCATCAAGCAACAACAGACGAGGCTTGTTAACCACTGCGCGGGCAATGGCCACGCGTTGCTGCTGACCGCCAGAGAGTTGATGCGGTTTGCGTTGAGCGAAGGTTTCCAGTTGTACCATCCGCAGGGCTTCCATCACGCGAGGCGTAATTTCAGCAGCGGGGGTTTTTTGCATACGCAACCCAAAGGCCACATTTTCGAATACGGTCATGTGGGGGAATAACGCGTAGCTTTGGAAAACGGTGTTCACATAGCGGTTTTCCGCCGGAACGTGGGTGATGTCCTCGTTATCCAGCATGATGCGCCCGGAATCAACAGTTTCCAGACCCGCAATCAGGCGAAGAACGGTTGTTTTACCGCAGCCAGAAGGGCCAAGCAGCGTGAGGAACTCGCCATTGTTGATAGTCAGATCAAGCTGGGGAATGACTTCTTTACCATCAAAGCATTTGCGAATTCCCGCCAATTGCACCAGCGGTGAAAGCGAACTCGGTTGTTTATTCAATTTTTTACTCTGTCCCATGTAAACGCAACGGATGGCTTACCGATGCGGGGTTTGTGGTTAACCACCTTGGTGACTCTTAATGAGGGCGGTAATTCTACGGCAAACCATCGGAATCGCCAATCCTTGTTGTGAATTACTGGCTTAGCTTTATATTGATTAAGGTAATGTTGATAAATATTCCCGCTTGCAGGGGTAAAAGTGACCTGACGCAATATTTGTCTTTTCTTGCTTCTTAATAATGTTGTCACGAAAAGTGAGGGTGACTACATGGATAAACTACTTGAGCGTTTTTTGAACTACGTGTCTCTGGATACCCAATCAAAAGCGGGAGTGAGACAGGTTCCCAGCACGGAAGGTCAGTGGAAGTTATTGCATTTGTTGAAAGATCAGCTCGAAGAGATGGGGCTTATCAATGTGACCTTAAGTGAGAAAGGAACGCTAATGGCGACGTTACCGGCTAACGTTCCTGGCGATATCCCGGCGATTGGTTTTATTTCTCATGTGGATACCTCTCCGGATTGCAGCGGTAAAAATGTAAATCCGCAAATTGTTGAAAACTATCGTGGTGGCGACATCGCGCTGGGTATTGGCGACGAAGTCTTGTCACCAGTGATGTTCCCGGTTCTGCATCAATTGCTGGGGCAGACGCTGATCACCACCGATGGCAAAACGCTATTGGGCGCTGACGATAAAGCCGGTATTGCGGAAATTATGACCGCGCTGGCGGTATTGCAGCAGAAAAACATTCCGCATGGCGATATTCGCGTCGCCTTTACGCCAGATGAAGAAGTGGGGAAAGGGGCGAAACACTTTGATGTTGACGCCTTTGATGCTCGTTGGGCTTACACCGTCGATGGTGGTGGCGTAGGCGAACTGGAGTTTGAAAACTTCAACGCCGCATCGGTGAATATCAAAATTGTCGGTAACAACGTTCACCCAGGCTCGGCAAAAGGCGTGATGGTTAACGCGTTATCGCTGGCCGCACGCATTCATGCAGAAGTTCCGGCGGATGAAAGCCCAGAAACTACCGAAGGTTATGAAGGTTTTTATCACCTGACGAGTATGAAAGGCACCGTTGAGCGCGCCGATATGCACTACATCATTCGTGATTTCGATCGTAAACAGTTTGAAGCGCGTAAACGTAAGATGATGGAGATTGCCAAGAAAGTGGGCAAAGGGCTGCACCCTGATTGCTACATTGAACTGGTGATTGAAGACAGTTACTACAACATGCGCGAGAAAATTGTGGATCATCCGCATATTCTCGATATCGCCCAGCAGGCGATGCGCGATTGTGATATTGAACCGGATCTGAAGCCGATCCGTGGCGGCACCGACGGCGCGCAGTTGTCGTTTATGGGATTACCGTGCCCGAACCTGTTCACTGGCGGTTACAACTATCATGGTAAACATGAGTTTGTGACCCTGGAAGGAATGGAAAAAGCGGTGCAGGTGATCGTGCGTATTGCCGAGTTAACGGCGCAACGGAAGTAAGCGAAAAGGGATGCGGCATGTGATGCCGCATCCGGCTTACATCCAAACTTACCCTTCGAAGAACCAATACCCGCTATTGACCAGCGCCGCGAGCATCGCGAGGAATGATGGATCTTCCAGCGCATCGCCAAAATTCTCGGCAGTCAGCACAATATTACTGGCGAGCGCATCCAGTGCCGGACGGTGCGGAGAATCGATCTTTTCACCATTGGCGTATACATCATCACCAATGCGCAATACGCGCAGACCACCCAGGCGCACCAGCACATCACCTTGTTTCAGCGCATCGTAGATTTCATCCGGCTGATAAGGCGGCTCTGGCGGCGCGATATCCAGTTCATGACGTGACTGGGAAATAAACTCGCCAAACCATTGCTTAAAGTGTTCCGGCTGGTTGATCAGTTCAAGCATCATCTCACGCAATTTATCCATCTCTTGCGGCAGAACATCAGCCGGATGGGCGCGAGGAGGGATATCCGGATCGCTGTAATAATTACCGCCCAGCTCACGTTGCAGAACATAATCGGCAAAACCGCTGATCAGCTCCCGCGTATTGGGCGCACGAAAACCGACAGAGTAGTTCATCGCATTTTCCAGCGCGTAGCCCTCGTGCGGGAATCCCGGCGGAATATAAAGAATATCGCCAGGCTCCAGCTCTTCATCGATGATGGCTTCGAACGGATCGACCTGTAACAGATCCGGGTGCGGGCAGTGCTGTTTCATTTGCAGCTTTTCGCCCACTCGCCAGCGACGACGACCGGTTCCCTGGATAATAAACACATCGTATTGATCGAGATGCGGGCCGACGCCGCCGCCGGGTACGGAAAATGAGATCATCAGGTCGTCAATGCGCCAGTCCGGCAGTTCACGAAACGGACGCATCAGCGCGGCGGTTGGTTCATGCCAGTGATTTACTGCCTGCACCAGCAATGACCAGTTGGTCTCACCGAGATGATCGTAGCTTTCGAATGGACCGTGGCTGACCTGCCATTTACCATCCTGGTGACTGACCAGCCGACTGTCGACTTCGCTTTCCATCGCCAGACCCGCTAACTCGTCTGGAGAGATTGGGTCAATAAAATTATTAAAGCCGCGTTTTAACACTACCGGACGTTTCTGCCAGTGGCGTTCAAGAAAATCGGGCCAGTTAAGGGTAAGTTGGTATTCCATGTTAAGCATCCACAGGCTGGTATCTGCAACCGATTATAACGGATGCTTAACGTAATGCGTGAAGAAAGGGCATATTTATTCACTCTTTGGCGAAGAATGCTGGCGACCAAAAATCACTTCCATTCGTGCACCGCCGAGCATACTCTCTCCGGCGATGATTTTTCCGTCGTATTGCTCGGTAATTTCACGTGCGACTGCCAGACCGACACCTTGTCCGGGGCGCAAAGTGTCAACACGTTGACCACGGTCGAAGACCACTTCACGCTTGCTTTTCGGGATACCGGGGCCATCATCCTCGACCACAATATAGAGATGATCATCGGTTTGTCTGGCTGAAATTTCGACAAACTCAAGACAGTATTTACAGGCGTTATCCAGTACGTTGCCCATCACTTCGACAAAATCATTCTGCTCACCCACAAAGCTGATTTCTGGCGAGATATCGAGGGAAATATTAACCCCTTTACGCTGATAAACTTTGTTCAGCGCCGAGGTGAGATTGTCCAGCAGTGGGGCGACAGGATGCAATTCGCGGCTAAGTAATGTTCCACCGCGCATACTGGCGCGATGCAGGTAGTAGCCAATTTGTTGCGAGATGCGGCTGATTTGTTCCAGCATTACCGGCTCTGCTTCGCTGACGCTCATCTTCTCACTACGCATGGAACGTAGCGTACTTTGCAGCACCGCCAGCGGTGTTTTCAGACTGTGCGTCAGGTCGGTGAGCGTAGTGCGGTATTTGTCGTAACGTTCACGCTCACTTTTTAACAGTCGGTTCAGGTTACGTACCAGGCTGGTAAGTTCCCTCGTGGTGGTAGGGTTGAGTAGTTCCCGGTTGTGCTCTTCCAGTTCGCGGACTTCTTTTGCCAGGGCTTCGATAGGGCGTAAACTCCACCAGGCGGCGACCCATAACAGAGGGATCACTAACAGCAGGTTGGCTGAGAGCACATAGACAAACCAGCTCCACACCATATAGGAACTTTTAAGCTCTACAGGGATGGTATCAACCACCACAATGGTTAACTTTGGCATCTGCGACGTTGCCGGATAGATGTTTACTGCCACCGAGTGAGTCATCTCAGCGTCGTCGTCACCCTCCCGTACTTCCTGCAACTGTTGCTGTATAGAATGATCTTCACTCAGCAAGATGCTGGTATCGTTAACATCCGCTTCTATTTCATGGAAGCCATTAGATTTCAGCCAGTCAGGCTGGATCATTTTCATCAACCAGGGAACGTCACGCTGCGCCCATAAAAGTTGCCCGTTCTCATCATAGATCAGTGTCATAGTAGGGCTTTGCTTGTCGATATTTTCTGGCAATTCGACATGCAATTTGTTGTTTTCCCACTTCGCGAGGGTATAGAACAGGTTGCTCTCGCCACGTAACAGCCGAAACGTGGTTTTATCGAAACTGACGCTATAACCGATCAGCGCGACCATCCCGTAGGCAAGCGAAAGCACCAGCACTACCGCTGCCGTTGCCAACAGAAAACGAACCCGTAGCGAGAGTGGGGAAAAAATACGCAGTAATTTTTTCATCAGCGCAATTCGAACAGATAGCCCTGGCCGCGAACGGTGGTAATCACTTCTTGCGGATATTGCGTCTGAATTTTCTTACGCAGTCGGCCCATTAATACATCAATGGTATGGCTTTCCCGCAGTTCGGCATCCGGATAGAGCTGTAACATCAGCGAATCTTTGCTGACCACTTTGCCGTTATTACGGATTAGCGTTTCCATAATGGTGTATTCAAACGCGGTCAGTTTGATCACTTCGTCGTTAATGGATAATTCACGGCGGGAGAGATCAACCTGAAACGGTGGCAGCGAAATAACCTGTGAAGCCAGACCGCTATTACGCCGCATCAACGCCTGCATACGCGCCATCACCTCTTCAATATGAAACGGTTTGGTCACGTAATCATCAGCACCGGCACTTAAGACTTCGACTTTGTCCTGCCAGCTTTCACGGGCGGTTAATACCAGAATCGGTAGTGAAACATCATTGCTACGCCAGCGGCGGATCAGCGACAGACCATCTTCATCAGGCAAGCCAAGATCGACAATGGCAATATCCGGTAAATGTTCATTGAGATAATAATCTGCTTCTTTGGCATCTTCTGCGTCATCGACCTGATGACCAGCGTCCTGAATCTGAACTTTAAGATGGTGACGTAACAACGCATTGTCTTCGACAACCAGTACGCGCATTTTTATTTCTCCCTGTCTTAATTATTAAAATAGTGTAACGCGATTATGTATTTATGGGAGTAAACATTAATTAAACCAGCGGGTAGGGGAGGTAACACAGGAAAAGATTCGCTTAAGAAGCAGGCCGGACAGCATCGCCATCCGGCCTTGACAGGGGATTATTTCAGCTCATCAACCATCGTGATGGCACGACCAATATAATTAGCCGGCGTCATCGCTTTCAGACGCGCTTTCTCTTCTTCTGGCAGCGCCAGACCGTCGATAAATTGCTTCATGCCTTCGGCGTCAACGCGCTTACCGCGAGTCAGCTCTTTCAGCTTTTCATACGGTTTTTCAATGCCATAGCGACGCATGACTGTCTGGATCGGCTCAGCCAGCACTTCCCAGTTGTGATCCAGTTCATCCAGCAGATGGTCACGGTTCACTTCCAGTTTGCTCACGCCTTTCAGGGTAGACTGGTAAGCAATCAGTGCATAACCAATACCCACGCCGAGGTTACGCAGCACGGTGGAGTCGGTCAAGTCACGCTGCCAGCGGGAAACCGGCAGTTTGCTGGCCAGGTGCTGCAACACTGCGTTGGAAAGCCCCAGGTTCCCTTCGGAGTTTTCGAAGTCGATCGGGTTAACCTTATGCGGCATGGTGGAAGAACCAATCTCACCAGCAATGGTTTTCTGTTTGAAGTGGTTAAGAGCGATATAACCCCAGACGTCACGGTCAAAGTCGATCAGAATAGTGTTAAAGCGCGCAACGCAATCAAACAGCTCGGCAATGTAGTCGTGCGGTTCAATCTGCGTGGTGTACGGGTTCCACTGAATACCCAGCGAGGTGACGAACTCTTCGCTAAACTGATGCCAGTCAACTTCCGGGTAAGCGGCGATGTGGGCGTTATAGTTACCGACGGCGCCGTTGATTTTGCCGAGGATCTCCACCTGGTTAAGTTGGCGGTACTGGCGTTCCATACGGTAGGCAACGTTAGCCATCTCTTTCCCGATGGTTGACGGCGTGGCTGGCTGACCGTGGGTACGGGACAGCAGCGGAATATCGCGGTACTGAATAGCGAGATCTTTAATGCCATCAATCAGTTGACGCCAGTATGGCAGGATCACTTCATCACGCGCGGTTTTCAGCATCAACGCGTGGGAGAGGTTATTGATATCTTCCGAAGTACAGGCAAAGTGAATGAATTCAGATACCGCGTGCAGTTCCGGGATATCTGCCACTTTTTCTTTCAGGAAATACTCAACCGCTTTAACGTCGTGGTTAGTGGTACGCTCGATGGTTTTGATGCGTGCAGCATCTTCTTCGCTGAAATTAGCGACGATTGCATCAAGGTAACCGATTGCGTCGGCAGCAAAAGCAGGAACTTCCTTGATCGCTGCGTGCGCGGCTAGTTTTTGCAGCCAACGTACTTCAACTTGTACACGGAATTTCAGCAAACCATATTCGCTGAAAATCCCGCGCAGCGCGCTGACTTTATCGCCGTAGCGTCCATCGACAGGGGAAACGGCGGTCAGTGAGGATAATTCCATAGATCACAACTCCGGGGTTAAATGAGCAAGAATTTGTTTTGCCTGAGTGGTCAGGCGATTACGAGAAAACATCAGTTGCAGACGTCCACCGCCGACCTGGTGCCAGAGCACGGCGGCGCGAATGCCTGCCAGCAGGGTTGCGCGAACTTTCGCCTGCACCTGCGGGCTTTGCAGTACAGCAGGGGAACCGGTGACCTGAATGCGCGGGCCAAGCGGGCTGATAACATCAACATAGATGGCGGCCATCGCGCTCATCAGCGTTTCGGACTGTAAATCGAAGTGTTCGAGCTGGCGTTGCAGGCCGTTGATCCGGTTGCCCAGAGTGTCGAGCGCACCTTTGGCAGATGAAAGTTTACGCTCAAGCACCATCAGGCTAAGGGTGTAGCGGGTTAACTCAGCGTTCAAACCCTGACGGCTGCTGGCATTGAGCACGCCGAGCAGGGTTTCCAGCCCGACGCGCAGGTTGGCTTCGCTACCGCCAAAAACCGCCAGCGTGGAGCTGGGGTTCATATCAATAATACTGTTGAGTGAAACGTGTAGCGCATCGGCATCACAATGCCCCTGGTGAGCGAGTTGTTGCACCAGGCGAGCCGACTGACAAATACCAGCCAGGGCGAGGGTGATGTCATAGTAATTCTTTGCCACGTTCACTGCTTCCTTGTTTTAAGTAAAGATAATAATCAGACCGGCAGCGGCAGACGCTGCTCAATAATACCGCCACCGAGGCACACTTCACCGTTGTAGAAGACGGCAGACTGACCCGGAGTCACTGCGGCAACGGGTTCATCGAAAATCACTTCAATGCGATCATCGTCCAGCGCCTTGACGGTGCATGGGATGTCGGTCTGGCGATAGCGGGTTTTTACCGTGCAACGCATAGTGCCGGTGAACGGTTCACGATCGACCCAGTGCAACTGCTGGGCAATCAACCCAACAGACATCAGACGTGGATGCTCATGACCCTGCGCGACAACCAGAATGTTATTCTCGACGTCTTTATCGACGACGTACCACGGTTCTTCGGTGCCATCTTTAGTGCCACCGATACCCAGACCTTTACGCTGACCGAGGGTGTGATACATCAGCCCCTGGTGTTCGCCAATTTCATCGCCATCAACGGTAATGATTTTGCCCGGTTGCGCCGGGAGATAACGCCCCAGGAACTCGCGGAATTTACGTTCGCCAATAAAGCAAATGCCGGTAGAGTCTTTTTTCTTCGCGGTAACCAGACCGAGATCTTCAGCAATCTTACGCACCTGCGGTTTTTCCAGTTCGCCGACCGGGAACAGGCTTTGCGCAATCTGCTCATGGCCGAGCGTATAAAGGAAGTAGCTCTGGTCTTTATTGCTGTCCAGACCACGCAGCAGGCGGCTCTTGCCATCGACATCTGCCCGACGCACGTAATGACCGGTAGCGATATAATCGGCACCTAAATCTTCGGCGGCAAATTCGAGGAAGGCTTTAAATTTGATCTCTTTGTTGCACAGAATATCCGGATTCGGCGTGCGACCGGCTTTATATTCGGCAAGAAACAGTTCGAAGACGTTGTCCCAGTATTCAGCAGCAAAGTTGACGGTGTGCAGTTCAATGCCGAGCTTGTCGCAGACAGCCTGGGCATCAGCCAGATCCGCTGCCGCCGTGCAATATTCCTCACCGTCGTCTTCTTCCCAGTTCTTCATAAACAGGCCTTCAACCTGATATCCCTGTTGTTGCAACAGCCAGGCAGAAACGGAGGAATCGACACCGCCGGACATGCCGACGATTACTTTTTTTGCGGTTTCAGACATTGGATCACTCACGACATTGAACTTCAAGGCGGCGTATTCTATCACGCAGCCTTTTAGATGACACCCTTTGTAAAAGGCCAGTTAAAATCGCCAATCATCTCCAGCGGATAGCGTTGCCCGCTTTGATAACAACGAATACTTTCCGCCACCAGCGGCGAACGAAGATTTGACGCCTGTAAAATTTCTTCGGCGCTGACCCAACGGCAGCAGTCGATATCGCTGTCATGAGGCTGGGTCGGGCATATTTGCTCAAGTTCAATGGCAAAGAGGAAACGCAAAAACGGCGTTTTATCTGGCGCAATCCACTGATGCATACGGATGAAATGTTGCGGTTTCGCGCTGATGCCCGTCTCTTCCCACAGCTCACGCGCGGCGGCTTCCACTAAGGTTTCATCTGCTTCCAGATGCCCGGCAGGTTGGTTCCATAACGCTTTACCATTAATCGTCTCTTCAACGACTAAAAATTTGCCTTCTGCGTGCACCACGCAGGCAACGGTAACGTGCGGTTTAAACATTGTGCTTCCTTATTCTGTGGTTTCTCGCCATTCGCCATTAGCAAGATTATCCAGCGTGTAACTCCCCATCGCATAGCGAATCAGTCGCAGTGTGGGGAAACCAACATGGGCGGTCATGCGGCGTACCTGGCGATTACGTCCTTCATATAAGGTGATCTTCAGCCAGCTGGTGGGAATACTTTTTCGTTCACGAATTGGCGGATTACGCGGCCATAACCACTCCGGTTCTTCAGCCAATTCCACGCCAGCGGGCAGGGTAGGGCCATCATTTAAGGTTACGCCATTGCGCAAGGCTTCAAGAGCGTCTTCCGTAGGAATGCCTTCCACCTGCACATAATAGATTTTCCCGGTGCGTTTGCCCGGCTGGGTTAAACGCGCCTGTAACGCGCCATTATTAGTCAGCACCAGTAACCCTTCGCTATCTCTGTCGAGACGACCAGCCGCATAAACGCCCTGAACCGGGATGAATTCTTTTAATGTTTTACGCCCTGCTTCATCGGTGAACTGCGGAAGAACATCGTAGGGTTTATTGAACAGGATCACGCGCGTGGGCTGGTTTTCAGGTTTTCGCCTGGTAGAACGTTGCGAGCTGAATCGCTTAACCTGGTGATTTCTAAAAGAAGTTTTTTGCATGGTATTTTCAGAGATTATGAATTGCCGCATTATAGCCTAATAACGCGCATCTTTCATGACGGCAAACAATAGGGTAGTATTGACAAGCCAATTACAAATCATTAACAAAAAATTGCTCTAAAGCATCCGTATCGCAGGACGCAAACGCATATGCAACGTGGTGGCAGACGAGCAAACCAGTAGCGCTCGAAGGAGAGGTGAATGGAAAGTAAAGTAGTTGTTCCGGCACAAGGCAAGAAGATCACCCTGCAAAACGGCAAACTCAACGTTCCTGAAAATCCGATTATCCCTTACATCGAAGGTGATGGAATCGGTGTAGATGTAACCCCAGCCATGCTGAAAGTGGTCGACGCTGCGGTCGAGAAAGCCTATAAAGGCGAGCGTAAAATCTCCTGGATGGAAATTTACACCGGTGAAAAATCCACACAGGTTTATGGTCAGGACGTCTGGCTGCCTGCTGAAACCCTTGATCTGATTCGTGAATATCGCGTTGCCATTAAAGGCCCGCTGACCACTCCGGTTGGTGGCGGTATTCGCTCTCTGAACGTTGCCCTGCGCCAGGAACTGGATCTCTACATCTGCCTGCGTCCGGTACGTTACTATCAGGGCACTCCAAGCCCGGTTAAACACCCTGAACTGACCGATATGGTTATCTTCCGTGAAAACTCGGAAGACATTTATGCGGGTATCGAATGGAAAGCTGACTCTGCCGACGCCGAGAAAGTGATTAAATTCCTGCGTGAAGAGATGGGCGTGAAGAAAATTCGCTTCCCGGAACATTGCGGTATCGGCATTAAGCCGTGTTCTGAAGAAGGCACCAAACGTCTGGTTCGTGCCGCGATCGAATACGCAATTGCTAACGATCGTGACTCTGTGACCCTGGTGCACAAAGGCAACATCATGAAGTTCACCGAAGGCGCGTTTAAAGACTGGGGCTACCAGCTGGCGCGTGAAGAATTTGGCGGTGAACTGATCGACGGCGGCCCGTGGCTGAAAGTTAAAAACCCGAATACCGGCAAAGAGATCGTCATTAAAGACGTGATTGCTGATGCATTCCTGCAACAGATCCTGCTGCGTCCGGCTGAATATGATGTTATCGCCTGTATGAACCTGAACGGTGACTACATTTCTGACGCCCTGGCAGCGCAGGTTGGCGGTATCGGTATCGCCCCTGGCGCAAACATCGGTGACGAATGCGCCCTGTTTGAAGCCACCCACGGTACTGCGCCGAAATATGCCGGTCAGGACAAAGTTAACCCAGGCTCTATAATTCTCTCCGCTGAGATGATGCTGCGCCATATGGGCTGGACTGAAGCGGCTGACCTGATTGTTAAAGGTATGGAAGGCGCAATCAACGCCAAGACCGTAACCTATGACTTCGAACGTCTGATGGAAGGTGCTAAACTGCTGAAATGTTCAGAGTTTGGTGATGCGATCATCAAGAATATGTAATCACTACATGTGTTAAATATTGAAACGGGCGTATAACACGCCCGTTGTTTTATGATGATGTAAAATCTTCCCCAAAACTTTCCCCAAAACCCTTCCCCAAAACTGGCTATTTTCTATGCTGTTTTGATATCTACGATAATCCAGTCTTTACCACGATCATCATTGTATCGGTCGGTCATTTTTCTGGATTTATGGCCTAACAACTTTTGCGTATCCAGACCCTGTTCCCGATATAACCGTTCTGAGAGAGATCGCTGCTCATGAAATGTGGGCGCAGTTCCTTGCTCCCATTTTATGCCGCATTTTTCCCGGGCCTTTTTAAAAGCCGTTGTCAGAGTATTTGCAGAAACCTGGTCTCCTCTGTTTGCTTGAGAGGTAGTGTGACAGTAATGGACCAGATATTTACTAACAACAGCATCCCTGCACTGAGATATAACTTCACGAAGGGTAATATTCAGAGCATCGCATTTCAGGTTAAGCGGAATAGCAAGTTTTGAACCGGTTTTTTCCTGAGTGATGTGCAACATGTCGTCCCATATATCAGAGAATTTCAAATTGCAGATATCGCCTAAACGTTGTCCAGTAACAAGAGCAAGTAGCATGCCGCATTTTAAATAGGGCTGCCGTCTGCTTACGCTTTCAAATATTGCCTGCCATTCGGGCAGTGACAATCTTTGGCGGTTTACTCGATTTCGCGGTTGTTTTGTTGCCTGCGCTGGGTTAAATCCTGGCGGAACATGTCCTGCGTGTTGTGCTTCTTTGAAGACGTCGATCAACACCATTCTCACGACTTGCGCCATCCTGTTATGACCTTCAGCCTTTACAGCATCAATTATTTCGGCAATATCAAGTGCGGTAATATCCTTGAGGTGTTGCATTCCACAATGCTCACGGAAAAGACGAATGGGTTTGCCTTTTTGCCGATAGGAGTTGGGTCTTAGTTCATTATGTTGCAGCCTGTCCTCCTGGATAGAAATATATTTATCAAGCCATTCTGTCACCGTAATGTCTGAGCGCCTGCCTTTCATTCTTTCCAGACGCTCATTGACGCTTAATATTTGTCTGGTACGTTGTTCAGCAATAATGGTATTTGCTTCAGTAGCAACTTGTTTTGCTTCATTCTCATCAGTTCCTAAGCTATGAAAACGACCGGATAGTGGATGTTTGTATTGCCAATATACCTTTCCGGTTCGCTTATCTAATTTGCAATATAAATTGGGTATAGAGATTTTGTGAGATCGGGGTCTAGCAGCCATCAGCGATTATCCGTTGGAGTTTTGGGTTTGCGTTTATTGGGAGTTGCGGTTCTGCAAGCGTTCCTACAAAACGGGAATTTCGGTCAATCATCCAGTAGCGACCAACTTTTATAGCGGGTGGGGCCATCATTTTCCCTTGCGCGTATTTTTTCAGAACTCGCTCACTTAGTGCTAAGTCCCCAAATTCTTCTTTAGCCCAGTCCTGTAAAGTGATTAGTCGAGACATTTGTCCTCCTCTTAGCTGCTGAGGGAGTTTGTGACCGATATATCTGACATGATATTAAGCTCATGGCAGG
>NZ_AEJZ01000177.1:0-5639 GCF_000208525.1 Escherichia sp. TW14182 | reverse complement strand
TTACGCTACGTACTTCTCGGGGCGCTTACAGTTCGCTATCAAACAGACGTGCCACTTCCGCACGATAAACGTGCTCGGCATCGGCACGAACCATTTCTACGCCCTGTTCTTTGCTAATGATGTCGATGATTTCGTAGAGTTTTACGCCTTTAAAACGGGTAAAAATCTCTTCCAGGTCAACGTGAATGCCAAATTCCCTGAACATCGTGACATAGGCGCGAGAGCAAATAACCTCGCTATCGACCAGCGTACCGTCACAGTCGAAAAATACCGCTTCTATCTGGGACATGTCTTTCCTTTATCGTTAGTTTAACGTTTTCGTCATGCAGATTGGCACGACGCAATCGTTGCCGTATAAGCAAATACAATGAAAAAAAGTTATCTTCAGCCGTCCATATTGTCTCATTTTGGTATACGATAGCGACGGATTTTCCCTCCTTGTTCGGAAATAGATAATGAGTCAACAACACACAACCCAGGCTTCTGGCCAGGGGATGCTGGAACGCGTGTTTAAACTGCGCGAACATGGCACGACGGCACGAACCGAAGTGATCGCTGGTTTTACCACCTTCCTGACGATGGTTTACATCGTTTTTGTTAACCCGCAAATTCTTGGCGTCGCTGGCATGGACACAAGCGCCGTCTTCGTCACCACCTGTCTGATTGCTGCGTTCGGCAGTATTCTGATGGGGCTGTTTGCTAACCTGCCAGTCGCGCTGGCTCCCGCTATGGGTCTGAATGCGTTCTTCGCCTTTGTTGTGGTGCAGGCGATGGGCTTGCCATGGCAGGTCGGGATGGGCGCCATTTTCTGGGGCGCGATTGGTCTGCTGTTACTGACGATTTTCCGCGTTCGCTACTGGATGATTGCCAACATTCCAGTGAGTCTGCGTGTGGGGATCACCAGCGGTATCGGCCTGTTCATTGGTATGATGGGGCTGAAAAACGCAGGTGTCATTGTCGCTAACCCGGAAACGCTGGTTAGCATCGGTAACCTGACTTCTCACAGCGTGCTGCTGGGTATCCTCGGCTTCTTCATCATTGCTATTCTGGCCTCGCGCAACATTCACGCGGCGGTGCTGGTTTCCATCGTGGTGACGACGCTTTTGGGCTGGATGCTGGGTGATGTGCACTACAACGGCATTGTCTCCGCGCCGCCGAGCGTGATGACGGTAGTGGGTCATGTGGATTTAGCCGGGTCATTAAACCTCGGTCTGGCAGGGGTAATTTTCTCTTTCATGCTGGTCAACCTGTTTGACTCCTCCGGTACGTTGATTGGCGTAACCGATAAAGCGGGTCTGGCGGATGAGAAAGGTAAATTCCCGCGCATGAAGCAGGCGCTGTATGTCGACAGTATCTCTTCTGTTACCGGTTCCTTTATCGGTACATCTTCCGTCACGGCGTATATTGAGTCCTCTTCTGGTGTTTCCGTTGGCGGTCGTACCGGTCTGACGGCAGTGGTTGTCGGCCTGCTATTCCTGCTGGTTATCTTTCTGTCACCGCTGGCGGGAATGGTGCCTGGCTATGCTGCTGCTGGCGCGCTGATCTACGTGGGCGTACTGATGACCTCAAGTCTTGCTCGCGTGAAATGGCAGGATCTTACTGAATCCGTTCCGGCGTTTATTACCGCCGTGATGATGCCGTTCAGCTTTTCGATTACTGAAGGTATTGCGCTGGGCTTCATTTCCTACTGCGTGATGAAAATCGGCACCGGACGTCTGCGTGATCTAAGCCCGTGCGTAATCATCGTTGCGCTGCTGTTTATCCTGAAGATCGTGTTTATCGACGCCCACTAAAATCGATAACTCGTTAAAAAACCCGCCATGAGTTACCGCTGGCGGGTTTTTTATTTAGAGTTTCACCCGCTGAATAAACTCGCCAAATGCGGTCAATTGTCCGGTCAGATGATCCAGTGTTCCTTGATCAATCACTTCTCCGGTTTGTGGATCGACTTTGTTCTGAATCACACCGCCCATAAACTCCGGTTTGTTCATTACCATCGCGTCGAGAAAAACCAGAATCTGGCGCAGGTGATACTGGCAGCGCGCGCCGCCAATCACGCCCATTGAGCTGGTCTGAATCAACACCGGTTTACCGGCCAGCGGTTGATCCGGCAGGCGAGATAGCCAGTCGATGGCATTTTTCAGTCCGCCCGGCACGGAGTAGTTATATTCCGGCGTGACGATCACCACGCCGTCAGCTTGGCGAATTTGTTCCGCCAGAGTTTCAACTGCCGCTGGAAAACCTTCTTCCTGCTGTACGTCAGCGTCATACAGAGGTATGTCGGCAATGGAAGGTAACGCATTGACTTCCATACCCGCAGGGGCAATTTTCGGCAGTGTACGTGCAACCATGCCATTAAATGAGCCTTTGCGCAGGCTCCCCAGTAACGTAACCACCTTCAATTTTTCAGACATGATGACTCCTGTGGTTGTCTATCAATTTGGCGAAAAAGACTTCACGGTAGATAGCTGGGCAAAACGCATCATCCGGCTGGTGGGGTTGTTGGCGCGACTGTGAATATCCGGCAGACTTTTCCAGCCTTGCTTACCATCTAACTCCCAGATACTGAGCTTCTCAATCGCTGGAGTGACCGCCACGGACCACACCAGCACGTCCTCTGCGTCGCATAACGCTTCTACATGATTTACATGGGCACATTTCAGGCGTCCGGCAATGGGCAGCAATTGCAGATCGCGCGGGTCGTCATTCAGTACATCGCCGGTAAGTTTTAGCACGCTTCGGCGCAAAGTAATGAGTTGCGCTCGTGCTTCATTAGGATCGTTCTGCTTACTGATCCATAACGATTCATTGCTGGAAAAAATAGGGTTATCGGGTGCATGGGGACTATGAAACCCGCGTGTTGCGCGCTGTAGCTCCATATCGAGACCACACTCACCTTCGGTTGTTAACGCTACGCCGACCATATTTCCGGCATAGGATATTGAAAATGATGGCAAATTTTTATCGAGGAAAACCGGCTTTCCTTTAGCCTGGGTGACGATCTCTGGTAATTCGCTTATGCCATACAGCATAGACATCAGTTCTGCGAGTAAACCTCTGGACGCCAGAAAACGACTTTGACGATGAGGGGGAAGATTTCGGGCTTCTTGATGACACCGGGAGGGGAGACGAACAGATATCAAATGTCCTTCCGTTAAAATCCCTCGGGCAAAGTGAGTCGCCATTTTTCGCTCCATGCTTAATGGTCCATTATGAATACAAGAGTAATCATTTGCTGGAACTATGGACAGACTAAAGTGGCGAAAAGTTCGATTCGGATAAGTTTATTACATGTTTTTTACATTTTATCGTGAAATGTGGTCGCATTTTATACGATTTTATTATGCTATCGAGGCGTAAATATTTTTAATGGTTTCCCGTAACCAGACGATCTTCGGGTTATGGCTATTCCGTTTGTGCCACAGCAGAGTAAACGGTACTTCCAGTTTTTTTTGCTGGCTTTCGTCAAAGGGGAGAGGAAGAGCAACCAACGGCAGTTGGTGGAGCTGATTGTAGTACTGACAGTAGCGTGGCGCGGTCGCCATTAGCAGATTGTCGGGCTGCGCCGCCATAAATAGTGCCTGCTCAAATTCTGGCAGACTCATAGCAATCGTGCGTTCTCGGCCTAGCTCCTGTAACACATTGTCCAGCGCCCAGGTGTCGCTCTGTTCCCAGCAAATGCTGATATGCGGATAACGCAGAAAGGTGTCCAGATCCCACGCTTCACGTAGTGCCGGATGATCTTTGCGTAGCCAGACGCAGGGCACATCACTAAACAGCACTTCATAATCAATGGATAACGGCAACGAACTTAGTAGCTCCCGCGAACGGGGATGACTTTCACGACCGGAAAAACCGATATCCACTTCGCCACGGGTAATTGCATCCAGCGAATCGTAATCCCAGTTACGTAGTTTGATGGTCGCCTGGGGGTAACGCTGGTAGATCTGTTTCGATAACGCGTTAAACATGATCATCATCAGCGGCGACTCCGCCGCTAACTCAAACTTAAGGCCGCGCGGCGTTTCGTGATGCGGTTTATCCAGCAGCAGATTGCTCATTTGCATCCATTCCGCCAGATTTTGTTCCATGCTGACCATCAGCGGCGTGGGCGTCAGACCCAGCGGTGAGTTCACAAAGAGCGGATCATCAAACCATGCCCGAAGTTTTGCCAATGACTTGCTCACCGCCGAAGGCGTGACGTTCATCCGTTTCGCCGCTTTGGTTACGCTGCGCTCCTGCATCAGCAATTGCAGACAGAGCAGCAAATTGAGATCAAGCGTGGTGATGGATTTCTTCATGAGCGGTAACAGGGCGTCCAGGTGTGACGAGCATAATCAGCAACAGGCTCACTATGCTACAGGCAATCAGAATCCCGATCAGCATATCCCATGCGCTGAGACCAACCACCGCTGCCAGCCAAATCCACAGTGACGAACCGCAAACCTGCGCGATGCCTAAGGTCGAACTGGCCACGCCTGCGCGTAATGAAAACGGCCCTAACGCCTGACTCATTGCCACGCCGAAGCCTACCGAAAAACCGGCGCAAATCAGCGTAATGCCAAACAGAGAAATCACGTGGGAAGGTGAAATGGCAAGGGTGATACCCGCCGCCAGGAATAACACCTGCGAGGTGATCATCAGCGTTCGCGGCTTAAAAATTCCCAATGCAAACGGCGTGGAGAACGATACGGTCATACTGACGCTTGCGGTCAGCGCCATAATGGTGGCGTATTCTCCGCGCTCAAAACCCATGATTTCCATCATCAATACAGGCGACGTATTCACGAAGGTGAGGATCACCGAAACGCTGAGGGTGGTGATAACAACACGGCTGAGGAAAAAACGGTTAAGCAGCGATTCAGTATCTTCTCGTGGTTTGTCCGAAGCGGCAGGCGCGGCAGGGCGCGTTTCTTTTAAAATAAATAAAGACAACATCAGTACTGCGAAGCCCATCATCGCCATTACCCAGAACAGGCTTTGCCACGGGAATTTAAGCATAATCAGATGCCCGAGTACCGGCGCTAACACCGGAATGATGCAGGTAATGCCGTTGAGTAACGACAGCACTTTTGCCCGACGTCGATCATCCAGCGTGTCGCGCAAAATGGCGAACGCCACCACGTAACAACAGCCCGCGCCAAGTCCCTGTAGCAATCGTCCTGCAAGAAATAACGCGCTGGTTTCAGCCAGTGAACAGAACACTGAGGCGATAATAAATAGCGTCGCGCCGGGGATGGCGACCGGCTTTCTCCCTGAACGATCGGCCACTTTACCGGCAAATAACATCGCTGCCGCCATTCCCGCCAGATAAACGGAAAACGCAATATGTAACTGCGCTTCGCTGGCATTGAGGTCGTCGGCGATGCGCGGTAAACCAACGAGGTACATATCAATCCCTGCGGGATAAAGTAAAACCAGGGCAAAACTACAAATTAAGAAACGGGACATGAGCTAAAGCGTCCTGACGGAAAGGTGACGCAAAGCATACGTGGTGACGGAGAATCAGGCGAGTTGCCATTTGGACAAAAGAGATTTCCTGACAGGCAAGAAGCCTGCGAAATGGCTGGCTTCTATACTCGTCATACTTCAAGTTGCATGTGCGGCGTCTGCGTTCGTTCACCCCAGTCACTTACTTT
>NZ_AEJZ01000178.1:0-24325 GCF_000208525.1 Escherichia sp. TW14182 | reverse complement strand
TGGCAGTGATACCGCCAGCGGCGATCCCGGAGGAGAGCAGGTTTTTCAGCCAGTCAGGGGCAAACTGCAAAATCAGCGGCTGCTGAGAAACGCCCAGACCGACCGCCAGCGACAGCGCGATAATCAGAATGGCCCGACGATTCAGCGGTTCACGAGAAACGATACGCACACCTGATGCGGCGATAGTACCAAACATCACCAGCGTAGCGCCGCCAAGTACCGGTTCCGGAATATGCTGCACAAAACCGCTCACAGCCGGGAACAGGCCGAGCACAATCAGCATCAGTGCGACGACAAAACCGACATAACGGCTGGCAACACCGGTCAACTGGATCACACCGTTGTTCTGCCCGAAGCAGGAGTTCGGGAAGGTGTTAAACACCGCCGATACAAACGAGTTCAGGCCGTTTGCCAGTACGCCGCCTTTCAGGCGTTTCATGTACAGCGGACCGGAAACCGGTTGTTCGGAAACGTCGGAGGTGGCGGTGATATCGCCAATAGTTTCCAGCGAGGTGATCATAAAGACCAGCATCAGCGGCAACAGCAAACTCCATTCAATACCAAGCCCGTAATAGAGCGGTGTTGGCACCATAATCAGTTCTTGCGTCATCGGCTCGTTGCTTTCTGGCAACATGCCCATAAACCACGCCAGCGCATATCCGGCTGCCATCGCAATCACCAGCGAGGCCACGCGTAAGTAAGGGTTACGTTGACGGTTAAGCAGAATGATTAAAGCTAAGACCACACCCGCCAGCAGCAAATTTTTCGGCGCGCCAAAGGTGTTATCGTTCATGGCCGCATAACCGCCGCCAATGGACGTTAACCCAACCTGTATTAGCGACAGGCCGATAATCATTACTACAACGCCAGAAACCAGAGGCGTAATAATGCGGCGCGCCAGGTGCAAAACGCGGGAGATTACCATTTCAGTGCAACTTGCCAGCATCAGTGTGCCGAAGAGCGCCGCCATCATGGTTGGAACATCGGCGCCACCGGTCTTCAGTGCCGTTCCGCCCATAATCAGCGGGGCAACGAAGTTAAAGCTGGTGCCCTGAATAGACAACAACCCGGAACCAACCGGCCCCCAGGCTTTAATCTGAATAATCGACGCCACACCGGAAGCAAACAGCGACATACTAATAATGTGTTGCGTGTCCTGTGCTGGTAAACCCAGCGCCTGGCAGATTAACAATGCTGGCGTGATTACCGCGACAAACATCGCCAGCAGATGCTGACAGGCGGCAAACAGAGTTTGAGCAAGCGGCGGACGATCTTCAAGACGATAAATCAGTTCGCTGTTTTGAGTCTGCGCAACCGGTTGCGCATTTTCTGACTCTAGGGTGGAAACAGACATCGAAAACAATCCCGTGGTGGCAAAGCGGGCATTTTAGCTGACCGAAAGGTAAAAGCAAACGTTTGCCATGCATTCTTCTAAATATTTAAATGCGATAAATGCACTTTTTTATATAACTTTTGGTTGTTTTCTGCTTAAAATCCATGCCATTTTTTTATTTTCAGCTGAGAATTCGAACCGGGATAGCATGACTCGATACTCGTCATATTTCGCCCTAATGCACATGCGCGATGAAGTATGACGAGTGTGAAAGAGTGGTGCGGACACAAAGGAGTAACTATGTTTCATCTCGATACTTTAGCAACGCTTGTTGCAGCAACCCTGACGTTGCTGCTCGGGCGCAAGTTGGTCCATTCCGTCTCCTTTCTGAAGAAATACACCATACCTGAACCGGTTGCCGGAGGGTTGCTGGTGGCACTGGCGCTGCTAGTGCTGAAAAAAAGTATGGGCTGGGAAGTTAATTTTGATATGTCCCTGCGCGATCCGTTGATGCTGGCATTCTTCGCAACCATTGGTCTGAATGCCAATATTGCCAGCCTGCGTGCCGGTGGGCGTGTGGTGGGGATTTTCCTCATCGTGGTTGTTGGCTTACTGGTGATGCAAAATGCCATCGGCATTGGGATGGCTAGCCTGTTAGGGCTTGATCCGCTGATGGGGCTGCTGGCCGGTTCTATTACGCTTTCCGGCGGCCACGGTACAGGTGCTGCGTGGAGTAAATTGTTCATTGAACGTTATGGCTTCACCAACGCGACGGAAGTGGCGATGGCTTGTGCAACGTTTGGTCTGGTGTTGGGCGGCTTGATTGGGGGGCCGGTGGCGCGGTATCTGGTGAAGCACTCCACCACGCCAAACGGTATTCCGGATGACCAGGAAGTCCCAACGGCGTTTGAAAAGCCGGACGTTGGGCGCATGATCACCTCGCTGGTGCTGATTGAAACCATCGCTCTTATCGCGATTTGTCTGACGGTGGGGAAAATTGTTGCGCAACTTTTGGCTGGCACAGCTTTTGAATTGCCGACCTTCGTTTGCGTGCTGTTTGTGGGCGTGATTCTGAGTAACGGTCTGTCAATGATGGGCTTTTACCGCGTCTTTGAGCGTGCGGTATCGGTGTTGGGTAACGTAAGTCTGTCGTTGTTCCTGGCGATGGCGTTGATGGGGCTGAAACTTTGGGAGCTGGCTTCGCTGGCGCTGCCGATGCTGGCGATTCTGGTCGCACAGACCATCTTCATGGCGTTGTACGCCATCTTTGTCACCTGGCGCATGATGGGCAAAAACTACGATGCGGCGGTGCTGGCTGCGGGTCACTGTGGTTTTGGCCTTGGTGCAACGCCCACGGCAATTGCCAACATGCAGGCGATTACCGAACGCTTTGGCCCATCGCACATGGCCTTCCTGGTGGTGCCGATGGTCGGTGCGTTCTTTATCGATATCGTTAACGCGCTGGTGATTAAGCTGTATTTGATGTTGCCGATTTTTGCGGGGTAACCGATGAAGCGGCGGTATAAGTGCCGCCGCAACAAAGACAAATGCCTGATACGCTTCGCTTATCTGGCCTACGTAATAATTCTCAATTTATTGATTTTGTGAGTTTTTTGTAGGCCGGATAAGGCGTTCACGCCGCATCCGGCAGGAAGGTAGATCAATCTAAACGGCAGTCTTCTCTCCGCCGTCTTTATGCGTTCGAGTAGCGTTCCGTCTCCGGCATCCAGCGTTCTATCAGGGCTTTTGCCTGTTGTGGGTAACGTTCGTGAATATGCCGTGCCAGGCGCTGAACTTCCGGGATCATGGCCTGATCACGCAGTAAATCTGCCACTTTAAATTCGGCATTACCCGTCTGACGCGTACCTAACAATTCGCCAGGGCCGCGAATCTCCAGATCTTTTTGTGCAATCACAAACCCGTCGTTGCTGTCGCGCAGCACTTGCAGGCGAATTTGCGCCGTTTTAGAGAGCGGTGTTTTGTAGAGCAGCACGCAGTGAGAAGCCACCGCGCCACGACCTACACGCCCGCGCAGCTGGTGTAACTGCGCCAGACCCAGACGCTCCGGGTTTTCGATAATCATCAGACTGGCGTTAGGCACATCAACGCCGACTTCAATAACGGTTGTGGCAACGAGCAGGTGTAGCTCACCTTGTTTAAACGACGCCATCACCGCCTGCTTCTCGGCTGGTTTCATCCGTCCGTGTACCAGGCCAACATTCAACTCTGGTAGCGCCAGTTTCAACTCTTCCCAGGTAGCTTCCGCTGCCTGCGCTTCCAGTAATTCCGACTCTTCAATCAACGTACAAACCCAGTACGCCTGACGACCTTCAGTCATGCATGCGTGACGCACGCGGTCAATAATGTCGTTACGACGCGTATCCGGGATTGCCACTGTCGTCACCGGGGTACGCCCTGGCGGCAGTTCATCAATGACCGAGGTATCGAGATCGGCATAGGCGGTCATTGCCAGCGTGCGGGGGATCGGCGTGGCGGTCATGATTAACTGATGCGGATGGAACCCTTGCTGCTGGCCTTTCTCCCATAACGCCAGGCGTTGATGCACACCAAAACGATGCTGTTCGTCGATAATCACCAGCGCCAGACCGTTAAATTGTACCTGTTCCTGGAAGATGGCGTGAGTGCCGACAATCATCTGCACCTGACCGTTGGCGATGGCTTCCTGCTGCGCCAGTCGCGCTTTACCTTTCTGCTTGCCAGCCAGCCAGCCCACTTCGATACCGAGCGGCTCAAACCAGTTGCGAAAGTTATTGGCGTGCTGTTCGGCGAGCAACTCGGTTGGTGCCATCAGCGCCACCTGTTTACCGTGAGCAATTGCACGCAGCGCGGCAAGGGCAGCAACCAGCGTTTTACCGGAACCTACATCGCCTTGCACCAGACGCATCATCGGAACATCGAGCGCCATATCGCGCTCGATTTCCGCCACCACACGTGCCTGAGCACCCGTTGGTTTGAACGGTAAGGCGGCAAGGAGTTTATTTTTCAGCGAGTCATTGGCGCTAAGCGGTTGGGCATGAAAACGTTGTGCTCCAGCGCGTAACGCCAGCATACTGAGGTTGTGCGCCAGTAGTTCTTCCAGAATCAGACGACGTTGTGCCGGATGCTGCCCGCTTTCCAGATCGCTAAGTTGCAGCGTCGGCGGCGGGCGATGCAGAGTTCTCAAGGCTTCCGGCAGCGTCATCATCCCCTGTGACAGTTCCGGCGGCAACAGTTCTTCAATAGCGCAGGTATCCAGCAGATCCAGCGCCTGGTCGGTTAATTTACGTAGCGTTGCCTGTTTAACGCCTTCAGTCGTTGGGTAAACCGGCGTGAGCGTTTCCTGTAGCTCCGGAGTACTGAGATCACCCTGTACGCGATATTCCGGATGGATCATCTCCGCGCCATATTTGCCGCGCTTTGCTTCGCCGTAGGCCAGCACACGTCGTCCCGTCGCCAGGCTATTTTTCATCGCCGCGCTGAAGTTGAAAAAGCGCATGGTGAGAATGCCGGAACCGTCGCTAATCTGGCAGGTCATCATCCGTCGACCGCCGAAGGAGATATTACAGTTCAGCACTTCGCCTTCAACCGTGGCATAAACGCCGGGTAACAGCTCGCCAATGGGATAAAGATGGGTGCGATCTTCGTAGCGCAGGGGAAGGTGTAAGAGTAAATCCTGCACGGTATGCAGGTTGATTTTCGCCAGCTTGTTACTTTGTGCCGCGCCAACGCCCGTTAGGGAACTGAGCGGGACAGCATCTAACAGGCGACCTTTCATCGCACTTACCCTGCAGCCTGCATGGTGGCCCACCAGTCGGCATCAGCTTCGATCTCGCCTTGCTGATTGACGTGGGGGTAAGGCAGGCCTTTGCGTTTTGCGACTTTCGCCAGCACCGGATAGCCGCCTTCAAACAGCAGGCGTTGTTGTTCTGATTCCGGTAACATGCTGTTTTCACGAAGGTACATGCCTGCGTTTTGCCGCTGACGCTGGGCTTCGTAAAGAATGAGTGCCGATGCGACGGAGACGTTCAGCGACTGTACCATGCCGATCATCGGGATAATGATGTCCTGATCCGCCAGTGCTAACGCTTCCTGCGTGATGCCCGTTTTCTCCTGACCCATCAAAATACAGGTCGGGCGGGTGTAATCAATTTCGCGAAAATCGACGGCGTTATCAGAAAGATGTGTAGCCAGAATCTGCATTCCCTGGCCTTTCAGATGGGCGACGGCATCGCCAATGGTGCGGTGCGTTTTCACCTGTACCCAACTGTTGCTGCCAGCCGCAGCCGAAGCCATAGTGCGCATCCGGCTGCCAGGCCAGACGGCATGAACTTCATGTACGCCAACGGCATCTGCGGTACGAATAATCGCAGAAACGTTATGGGGTTTGTGAACCTGTTCCATGCAGACGGTCAGGTCAGGCTGCCGCCTGGCGAGCATTTCACAGATGCGTGCATAACGTGTTGGGTTCATAAAACATT
Organism: Escherichia sp. TW14182; assembly: GCF_000208525.1. Taxonomy (NCBI): domain Bacteria; kingdom Pseudomonadati; phylum Pseudomonadota; class Gammaproteobacteria; order Enterobacterales; family Enterobacteriaceae; genus Escherichia; species Escherichia sp. TW14182. The sequence goes on along the minus strand of NZ_AEJZ01000178.1, from coordinate 18,514 downwards.
AATTTCTGTTTCGGGTGACTTTAATCACGTCTGGCATCACACGGATTTTGCGCATGATATTTGCCAGATGTACGCGATCCCGGGCGGTCAGGCGAATAAAGGCACTATAGACGCGACCATCTTTCTCTTCCGTATTCAAACTTTGAATATTGGAATTGGTTGTGTTGATCGCCGCAGTCAGGTTTGCCAGCGCACCCTGATGGTTGAACATTTCCACCTTGATTTCAGTAATGAACTCCTGCGCCGTTTCTTTATCCCATTCTACAGCCATAAACTTCTCTGGCTCTTTCTGGTAGCCACGGATGTTACGGCAGGACTCATGGTGGATCACCAGACCTTTACCGGGGCTAACGTGGGCGATGATCGGGTCGCCGGGAATAGGGCGGCAGCATTTCGCAAAAGTGATCAACACGCCATCAGCGCCTTTAATCGGCAGATGCCCGTGGCTTTGGGTTGCTGGTGGAATGGAACCGTCTCCCTGCTGGAGATTCTTCGCTACCACTACGCTCATTGCATTGCCAAGACCGATTTCTGCCAGCAAATCGTCAAGTGTCGCCAGTTTCATGCGATCCAGTTCGCGCTGAATATTTTCCTGCGGGATTTCATTCAGCTTACGGCTGCCACCCAACGCGTGGTTGAGCAGGCGACGCCCCAGGCTAACGGAATCATCACGCTTGAGGTTTTTCAGCAACTGGCGGATTTTGGCGCGTGCTTTCGAGCTGACGACAAAGTTCAGCCAGGCGGCATTCGGGCGAGCGCCCGGCGCGGTAATGATTTCAACGGTTTGTCCGCTGGAGAGTGGCTGCGACAGCGGGTAAGGCTGGCGATCAACTCGCGCACCCACGCAGGCATGACCGATATCGGTATGCACCGCGTACGCGAAATCGACAGGCGTGGCACCGGCAGGCAGTTCGACAATGCGCCCTTCCGGTGTGAAAACGTAAATCTCATCCGGGAAGAGATCGGATTTAACGCTCTCGATAAATTCAAATGAGCTACCGGCGCTCTGTTGAAGCTCCAGCAGGCTCTGCATCCAACGCTGGGCGCGGATTTGCGCAGTGGTGCTGGTCTCGCCGTGCTCTTTATAAGCCCAGTGTGCGGCAACACCCATCTCCGCCATTTGATCCATATCTTCGGTACGGATCTGGACTTCAACCGGCACGCCGTGGGGGCCAATCATCGAGGTGTGCAAAGACTGATAGCCGTTCGCTTTTGGAATGGCGATATAGTCTTTCACGCGACCTGGGCGCGGCTTATACAGGCTGTGCATCTGGCCGAGCACGCGATAACAGGTATCGGAATCATTGACGATCACGCGGAAGGCGTAGATATCCATGATTGAGTGAAAACGCTGCTCTTTGAGCACCATTTTGCAGTAAATCGAATAAAGATGTTTCTCGCGACCACTGACGCGGCACGGTATTCCCGCTTCCTGCAAGCGCCCTTCGATTTCTGAGAGGATTTTTTGGATCATCTCTTTACGGTTACCGCGCGCGGCTTTCACCACTTCTTTAATCACGCGGTAACGGTTGGGATACAGCGCCTCAAAACCCAACTCTTCGAGTTCGGTTTTAATGTGGTGGATACCTAAACGGTGTGCCAGCGGGCTGTATATTTCGAGAGTTTCACGGGCGATTCGGCGACGTTTGTCCGGGCGAAGTGAGCCCAGCGTGCGCATGTTGTGGGTACGGTCTGCGAGTTTGATGAGGATGACGCGGATATCCTGCACCATCGCCATAATCATCTTGCGAAAGTTTTCGGCTTGCGCCTCTTTCTTATCGCGGAACTTGAGTTTATCAAGTTTCGACACCCCCTCTACCAGCTCGGCGACGCTTTTGCCAAAAAGCTGTTCCATGTCCTGGTAGGTGGCGGGAGTATCTTCAATCACGTCATGAAGTAGCGCAGCCATTAGCGTTTCATAGTCGAGTTTCATCTCGGCCAGAATGCAGGCAACCGCTACCGGGTGCGTGATATAGGGTTCACCGCTTGAACGTGTTTGCCCCTCGTGAGCATCACGTGCAACGAGATACGCCTGCCGCAGACGCTTAATTTGGTCTTCTGGCAGGTAGTTTTGAATCAGTTGATTCAGGCTTTCAAACAGATACAAGGGCGACCCGCTTTGTGATTAACGACGACCTTCAGCAATAGCGGTAACGGCTTGAATTTCAGCGGCTTCCTGCTCTTGCTGTTCCTGGCGTTCGCGAACGTCGAGGATCTGGTTGTTGATCAGACCTTCTTCGATTTCGCGCAGCGCGATTACTGTGGTTTTATCGTTTTCTTCCGGTACTAGCGGATCCTTTCCGCCTACCTGCATCTGACGAGCGCGACGCGCGGCGACCAGTACCAGGTCAAAACGGTTACCAATTTTCTCTACAGCGTCCTGAACAGTTACGCGTGCCATACTTAAAAAGCTCCACAGGTGAAGAAATGACTGGGCATGATACTGAAAGAAGGTTCAGTCTGCCAACAATTTGCTGATTAAAGCGTCATGACGTTGCTTTTGGCGACTCATGCGCAAGCGTTCGGCGCGAATAATGGTCTTCAGATCACCCAGTGCGGTGTCAAAATCATCATTCACAATCAAATAATCATATTCGGCGTAATGGCTCATTTCTGCAACTGCTTGCGCCATACGCTTTGCAATGACCTCTTCGCTGTCCTGACCGCGACCGCGTAGACGGCGATCCAGCTCGATTTTGGACGGCGGTAAAATAAAGATACTACGCGCATGTGGCATCTTCTGGCGAATTTGTTGCGCGCCCTGCCAGTCGATATCCAGAAAAACATCTACGCCACTTGCCAGTACTTGCTCAATGGCTTCGCGCGAAGTGCCATAGTAATTACCGAACACTTCCGCGTGCTCAAGGAATGCATCTCTGCTAATCATCTCTTTAAATTCATCATGATTAACAAAGAAGTAATGCTCACCGTGTACTTCACCTGGACGCGGTGCGCGCGTGGTGTGTGAAACAGAAACCTGGGTGTCATACAACGGTTGGGTTTTTAATAAAGCCTGAATCAGGCTGGATTTACCCGCGCCACTGGGGGCAGAAACAATATAAAGCGTGCCTTGAGCCATGAGTATCTTTCGTATGTGATTAGCGAAATAAAGCCTACATACGAGCTTATTATACACGGCGCGGTCACGTGACGTAGCCCTCGCTCATACTTTTTGCGCAAAGTTGTTGCGTTTTGCGTAGCTGTTTCCGCAATTCCCTGTCATTTACTGCAATCAGAACGATTCTCTGGAAGCGTCCTCGCACACTTCGTTTTTGCCACTCGGATTTACATTCACCACGTTGTATACCTGCCCGCCTGACTACAGCGGAGGTGATGATGAAAGTATGGATAGCGGTATTAATGGGGATTTTGTGCTGGCAATCATCGGCGCAGGCGGTCTGCCCAGCCTGGTCGCCCGCCAGAGCGCATGAAGAAATTTCCCGCCTGCAACAACAAATAAAACAGTGGGACGATGATTACTGGAGAGTAGGAAAAAGTGATGTGGAAGACAGTGTTTACGATCAGATAAGTGCCCGTCTTACGCAGTGGCAACGTTGTTTTGGTGAAGAGACGCATCGTGACGCCATGATGCCGCTTTTAAACGGCACGGTTATCCATCCGGTTGCGCATACGGGCGTACGTAAAATGGCGGATAAAAATGCGTTAAGACTGTGGATGCGTGAACGCAGCGATCTTTGGGTGCAACCAAAAGTTGATGGTGTTGCGGTAACTCTGGTCTACCGTGAGGGAAAACTGATTAAAGCGATCAGTCGTGGTAATGGCCTGAAGGGCGAAGACTGGACGCAGAAAGTTCGCTCGATTCCTTCTGTACCACAATCCGTCAGCGGACCTTTAGCCAACAGTACGCTGCAGGGCGAAATATTTCTCCAGCGTGAGGGGCATATCCAACAACAAATGGGGGGAATGAATGCGCGCTCGAAAGTCGCGGGCATGATGATGCGGCAGAACAATACTGACGCGCTAAATTCACTTGGCGTGTTTATCTGGGCGTGGCCGGATGGACCGCAGTTAATGACCGAGCGATTGCAACAGCTTGCAACCGCAGGGTTTAGTCTGACGCAGATGTACACTCGCGCAGTCAAAAATGCTGATGAGGTTGAGCGGATACGTAATGAGTGGTGGAAAACAGCGTTACCCTTTGTTACCGATGGTGTCGTTGTACGAGCGGCGAAAGAACCCGAATCCATCCATTGGCTACCGGGTCAGGCGAATTGGTTGGTGGCGTGGAAATATCAACCCGTGGCACAGGTTGCCGAAGTGAATGCGATTCAGTTTGCGGTGGGTAAGAGCGGCAAAATATCGGTGGTGGCGTCACTCGCGCCTGTCATGCTGGATGATAAAAAAGTTCAGCGGGTGAATATTGGTTCCGTCAGGCGCTGGCAGGAATGGGATATTGCGCCTGGCGATCAAATTCTCGTTAGTCTTGCCGGTCAGGGTATTCCACGCATTGACGATGTGGTCTGGCGCGGAACGGAACGTACTAAACCAATTCCGCCAGAAAACCGCTTTAATTCGTTGACCTGCTACTTTGCTTCTGATGTTTGTCAGGAGCAATTCATTTCACGGCTAGTCTGGCTGGGGTCAAAACAGGTTTTGGGGCTGGACGGCATTGGTGAAGCTGGCTGGCGTGCGCTGCATCAGACTCATCACCTTGAGCATATCTTTTCCTGGCTTCAGTTAACGCCAGAGCAATTGCAGAACACGCCGGGGATAGCGAAAAGCAAAAGCGAGCAGTTATGGCATCAGTTTAATCTGGCACGTAAGCAGCCTTTTACCCGCTGGGTGATGGCAATGGGAATACCCTTAACCCAGGCGGCGCTTAACGCCAGCGATTCCAGCACCTGGGAGCAAGTTTTGCAGAGAAGCGAACAGCATTGGCGGCAACTGCCAGAGACAGGACCTCGTCGTGCCAGCCAGGTTATTGAATGGAAAGATAATGGGCAAATCAAGATGCTGGGCAACTGGCTGGCTGCCCAGCAGGTCACAGGTTTTGTGCCTTAGTGACCTTCGTGGCTGTAGTAAAAGACGGGTAAACCCAGCTTAAGACGCAGCGCCAGCAAGCGAGCGAAAAAGCCAAACACCAGAGTGGAAATAATCACCACATCATGGTTAGAGACGTAGTGTTGCAACGCGATATAGAGTACGGCGGAGGCAAATGAAACCCCAGCATACAGCTCTTTCTGAAAGACCAGCGGGATGCGTTTACAGAACATGTCTCGCAAAACGCCGCCAAACACGCCGGTCGTCACCGCTGCGACAACGGCAATGATCGGACCGTGCCCCATATCCAGCGCGACTTGTGCACCAATAATAGAAAAAACTACCAGCCCGAGCGCATCAAGCACCAGAAAGACTTTGCGCAGATAAGGCATCACCGGGGCAACAATAGTGGTCAGTACGGCGGCTGTGGCAACAATAATCACATATTCCGGATGCTTGACCCAACCGAGCGGATAGTGGCCTAAAAGAATATCCCGCACTGAGCCACCACCGATTGCGGTGGCGGTCGCAATGATAATTACGCCAAATGTATCCATTCGGCGTCGCCCAGCCGCCAGCGCCCCCGTCATGGCTTCGGCGGTAATACCAACCAAATACAAAATGTGTAACAGCATGGTTCTCTCCCTAAAAATCTGTCTGGCAGGGTAGCGATTTGTGTGCATCGTCACGATTGAGATTTTTTAAGGTGAGTTTGGATTGATAATTTATAGTTATGTGAAATTGGTGCTTTCTGCAAATCTAATGCATTTTTCTGATGTTGTGTTAAGAAAAATGCATTAGAAAAAGTATGGGATTTTTGACGTTTTTTAGGTAGATGTATGTAGAGCCGCTGAAATTAACAACGGCCTACAATGCTGTGTCGCTTACTCAATATTCTGGATCTGTTCGCGCATCTGCTCAATCAACACCTTCAACTCAATCGCGGAGTTCGTCACTTCGGCATTGATAGATTTCGAAGCAAGAGTGTTCGACTCGCGGTTGAACTCTTGCATCATAAAGTCCAGACGACGACCAACGGCTTCTTTTTTCTTGAGAATGTTGTAGGTCTCTTTGACATGCGCTTCGAGGCGATCCAGTTCTTCGGCAACATCAATTCGTTGCGCCAGCAGCACCAGCTCTTGCTCCAGACGATTGTTCTCCAGCTGAACCTGAGCATCTTCCAGCTTCGCGACCAGACGTTCACGCTGCCATTGCAGAATTTCCGGCATATGGGCGCGCACTTTAGCTACTTCGGCGGTGACGCCTTCCAGACGCTGCTCGATCAACGCTTTCAGCGCCTGACCTTCGGTTTCGCGCGCGACGATAAAGTCGTCCAGCGTACCATCAAGAGCAGCAAGAATTTCAGCGGCAATAGCGTCGAGATCCTGTTCCTGGGCTGCCATTACGCCCGGCCAGCGCAGAATATCAACCGGGTTTATTTCCCCTTCGTCGCTCTGCATTTTTACCCAGTTCGCAGCAGTTACCAGCTGTTTAGCCAGTTTTTCGTTGAGAATCAGTTCTCCTTGTGCGCTGACATCTGGCTCATAGCGCAGGGTACATTCCACTTTACCGCGCGTCAGGCGAGAACGAATACGCTCGCGAACGACAGGTTCCAGGCTACGGAACTGCTCCGGCAGACGAAAGTAAGTTTCCAGATAACGCTGGTTTACCGAGCGCATTTCCCAGGTTGCGCTCCCCCATTCACCCTTGATTTCACGCCGGGCGTAGGCGGTCATACTGCGGATCATAGACGTTCCTGTTTATAAAAGGAGAGGTGGAAGGATTATAGCCATCGATGCCTTGTCAGGATAGGAATAACCGCCGGAAGTCCGTATAATGCGCAGCCACATTTGTTTCAAGCCGGAGATTTCAATATGCGTCCAGCAGGCCGTAGCAATAATCAGGTGCGCCCCGTTACCCTGACTCGTAACTATACAAAACATGCAGAAGGCTCGGTGCTGGTCGAATTTGGCGATACCAAAGTGTTGTGTACCGCCTCTATTGAAGAAGGCGTGCCTCGTTTCCTGAAAGGTCAGGGGCAAGGCTGGATCACCGCAGAATACGGTATGCTGCCGCGCTCCACGCATACCCGTAACGCTCGTGAAGCAGCGAAGGGGAAGCAGGGTGGACGCACGATGGAAATCCAGCGTCTGATTGCCCGTGCATTGCGTGCGGCGGTTGATTTGAAAGCGTTGGGTGAGTTCACCATTACGCTGGATTGCGACGTACTTCAGGCCGATGGCGGCACGCGCACTGCTTCAATCACTGGTGCCTGCGTGGCGCTGGCAGATGCACTGAATAAGCTGGTTGAGAATGGCAAACTGAAAACCAATCCGATGAAAGGCATGGTGGCAGCGGTTTCGGTGGGTATCGTTAACGGCGAAGCGATTTGCGATCTGGAATACGTCGAAGACTCTGCCGCAGAAACGGATATGAACGTAGTGATGACCGAAGATGGGCGCATCATTGAGGTTCAGGGTACGGCGGAAGGCGAGCCGTTCACTCACGAAGAACTCCTCACCTTGTTGGCGTTGGCCCGAGGGGGAATCGAATCCATTGTAGCGACGCAGAAAGCGGCGCTGGCAAACTGATTTTTAAGGCGACTGATGAGTCGCCTTTTTTTTGTCTGTAGAAAAGTAAGATGAGGAGCGAAGGCATGAAACCATATCAGCGCCAGTTTATTGAATTTGCGCTTGGCAAACAGGTATTAAAGTTTGGCGAGTTTACGCTGAAATCCGGGCGCAAAAGCCCCTATTTCTTCAACGCCGGGCTGTTTAATACCGGGCGCGATCTGGCACTGTTAGGCCGTTTTTACGCTGAAGCGTTGGTGGATTCTGGTATTGAGTTCGATCTGCTGTTTGGCCCGGCTTACAAAGGGATTCCGATTGCCACCACTACCGCTGTGGCGCTGGCGGAGCATCATGACCTTGACCTGCCATACTGCTTTAACCGCAAAGAAGCAAAAGACCACGGTGAGGGCGGCAATCTGGTCGGTAGCGCGTTACAAGGGCGCGTAATGCTGGTGGATGATGTGATCACCGCCGGGACGGCGATTCGCGAATCGATGGAAATTATTCAGGCCAATGGCGCTACGCTTGCTGGCGTGTTGATTTCGCTCGATCGTCAGGAACGTGGTCGCGGTGAAATTTCCGCGATTCAGGAAGTTGAGCGTGATTACAACTGCAAAGTGATTTCTATCATCACTCTGAAAGACCTGATTGCTTACCTCGAAGAGAAGCCGGAAATGGCGGAGCATCTGGCGGCGGTTAAGGCTTATCGCGAAGAGTACGGGGTTTGATAAGAAACGCCGGATGGTAAGTCATCCGGCGTTATATTACTGCAACTGCGCGGCAATCAGCGGCCAGCGGGCGTCAAAGTCATCCGTCGGGCGATATTTAAACTCGCTACGAACAAAACGAGACAGCATACCTTCGCAAAACGCCAGAAGTTGGCTTGCCAGCAACGTTTCATCGGTGGTGTAACCTTCACCCTCACGCATTCTCTTTTCACGCAATACCTGACGCAGCTGCGCTTCGATACGCTCGAACAGTTGGTTGATGCGCCCTTGCAGGCGATCCTGTTCGAACATTAGCGCATGACCAGTGAGGATGCGGGTCAGGCCTGGATTACGTTCGCCGAAACCGAGAAGCAGCAACACAATCAGGCGCAGGCGCGCAGTAGTGTCCTTTTCATCTTTCAGAATCAGGTTAATACGAGTAATCAGGCTATCTTCGATAAACTCAATCAGGCTATCGAACATGCGGGTTTTACTGGGGAAGTGGCGATACAGAGCCGCTTCGGAAACGCCGACAGAGGCGGCCAGTTTCGCCGTCGTGATACGCTGGCTTCCATCGCTGGATTCTAACATCAACGCCAGAGACTGAAGTATTTCTTCGCGACGGTTCCTTTTCGCAGTTTGTTTTTCTGCCATGTTACAAAATACCCCTGAAAATAAGCACTTGCCAGGCGGCACCCACGCTATGACCGCAAACGAAATGTTTGCGGCGATGTTATGACGTTATTTGGATGCGTATGCGTTACTGACGACCAGAGTGACCAAAACCGCCTTCACCCCGGTCGGTGGCGTCAAAATCTTCCACCAGATTAAAATCGGCCTGTACCACCGGAACAAAAATCATCTGCGCGATACGTTCGCCAGGTTGAATGGTGAAACTGTCCTGACCACGGTTCCACACGGAGATCATCAGCTGACCCTGATAGTCGGAATCGATCAATCCTACCAGGTTACCAAGCACAATACCGTGCTTATGTCCCAACCCGGAGCGCGGCAGCATCATCGCCGCCAGTGAAGGGTCGGCAATATGAATCGCCAGTCCGGTCGGCACTAGTGTAGTGTCGCCCGGTGCCAGTTCTACGGCGTCGTCGAGACAGGCGCGCAGGTCAAGTCCGGCAGAACCAGAAGTGGCATAAGTCGGGAGTGGAAATTCCTTCCCAACGCGCGGGTCCAGAATCTTAACGTCGATTTTCTTCATCATAACGGGTCACAATCTCGTCGAGTAATAATTGGCCAAGGAGCTCTTTTCGCTCAAGCGGTAAGATTTTATCGCCATCCTGCCAGAAAAGGTGTAATGCGTTTTTGTCGCTATTAAATCCCTGATTTTTTCTGGAAACATCGTTAGCGCAGATCAGATCAAGGTTTTTGCGGATACGTTTTTGCCGGGCGTATTCTTCCACATTATTTGTTTCGGCGGCAAATCCAACAACATAAGGCCTATGGTCTTTTAATGCGGCAACACCGGCGACGATATCGGGGTTTTTAACCATTTTTATTGTTAATTCATCACCCGGTGTGGCCTGCTTTTTGATTTTTTCGCTGGCAACGGTGGCTGCACGGTAATCCGCGACGGCGGCACAACCGATAAAGATATTTTGCTGTTGCACGGATGCCTTCACGGCGGCTTCCATCTCCAGTGCGGTTACCACATCAACACGTTTAACAAACGGTGGCGTCGGTAGTGAAACCGGGCCAGAAATCAGCGTGACGTTCGCGCCACGACGTGCAGCGGCTGCGGCAATGGCGAATCCCATCTTGCCGGAGCTGTGATTAGAGATATAACGCACCGGATCGAGCGGTTCACGTGTCGGACCTGCGGTAATCATAATGTTCAGATGTTTCAAGTCGTTGACGGGCGAAAAATGGGCGACCGCCATATCAACAATGGTTAACGGATCGAGCATTCGCCCAGGGCCGACATCACCACAGGCCTGGCTGCCGCTATCGGGCCCCCAGATCAGCAAACCGCGCGAGGCAAGCACCTCTAAATTATGCTGGGTGGCAGCAGCACGATACATCTGTTGGTTCATCGCTGGCAGCACGGCAACAGGCGCAGGAGTCGCAAGGCAAATCGTCGATACCAAATCATTCGCCATACCGGCAGCAACGCGGGCAATCAAATCCGCCGTGGCTGGGGCAAGAATCACTAAATCAGCCCATTTACCCAGCTCAATGTGGCCCATTGCCGCTTCGGCTGCCGGATCCAGCAGACTGTCGGAAACGGGATAACCAGAAACCGCCTGCAAACTAAGTGGAGTGATAAAGGCTTTTGCCGCTTCGGTCATTACCACACGGACGTCGGCCCCGCGATCGCGCAAACGACGCACCAGTTCAGGGGTTTTATAGGCAGCAATACCGCCGCTGACGCCGAGAACGATTTTTTTACCGGCCAGACTCATGATGATTTTTCCTGTTGGGTGACACCAGAAGTTGGCGATTTTATCACAATACTTTTGTTGTCGTGCTTTCACCTGAGAATCACTTTGCGAGGCGCTTTCCAGGATTGAAAACTGGCCGTCGATTTAACGGAACGGCTATGACAGGATGCGAGCATCACAAAGGAGGTGAAGGTGAAAAACAATGCACAGCTGTTGATGCCGCGCGAAAAAATGCTGAAGTTTGGCATTGGTGCGTTAACGGATGTCGAGCTGCTGGCGTTATTTCTGCGTACAGGAACGCGCGGTAAAGATGTGTTAACCCTGGCAAAAGAGATGCTGGAGAATTTCGGCTCTCTTTACGGCTTGTTAACCTCTGAATATGAACAATTTAGTGGGGTTCATGGAATTGGCGTGGCGAAATTTGCCCAGTTAAAGGGGATTGCCGAACTGGCGCGGCGTTACTACAACGTGCGGATGCGTGAAGAAAGCCCGTTACTCAGCCCGGAGATGACGAGGGAATTTTTACAAAGCCAGCTCACGGGCGAAGAGCGGGAGATCTTTATGGTGATCTTTCTCGACTCACAACACCGGGTTATAACGCATAGCCGTCTTTTTTCCGGCACGCTAAACCATGTTGAAGTCCATCCTCGGGAAATTATCCGCGAAGCGATAAAAATAAACGCCTCGGCGCTGATCCTTGCGCATAATCACCCTTCGGGTTGTGCTGAACCCAGTAAAGCGGATAAACTCATCACCGAACGGATAATAAAAAGTTGTCAGTTCATGGAATTACGCGTGCTCGACCATATCGTGATTGGGCGTGGAGAATATGTTTCTTTTGCCGAACGCGGCTGGATTTAACCCGCTATGCGCGATCCTTCGGGATCTTTGTCTGTTCGGGACTTGAGCACATCGCCGAGTCAGCGTATACTACGCCACCTTTGAGAATCTCGGGTTTGGCATTTGGGCCTGGCAATCGAGAGTTCACATAGAACTGCGATGACCGGGCTGTAAAGCCTGACGAGGCGCCAATACCCCATACGAAGCTCGAGCTAATTTGATTTTTGGAGAATAGACATGTCCCGAGTCTGCCAAGTTACTGGCAAGCGTCCGGTGACCGGTAACAACCGTTCCCACGCACTGAACGCGACTAAACGCCGTTTCCTGCCGAACCTGCACTCTCACCGTTTCTGGGTTGAGAGCGAGAAGCGTTTTGTCACCCTGCGCGTATCTGCTAAAGGTATGCGTGTAATCGATAAAAAAGGCATCGATACAGTTCTGGCTGAACTGCGTGCCCGTGGCGAAAAGTACTAAGTACTTAGAGGAAATAAATCATGGCTAAAGGTATTCGTGAGAAAATCAAGCTGGTTTCTTCTGCTGGTACTGGTCACTTCTATACCACTACGAAGAACAAACGTACTAAGCCGGAAAAACTGGAACTGAAAAAATTCGATCCAGTTGTTCGCCAGCACGTGATCTACAAAGAAGCGAAAATTAAATAATTCTCGCTTTAATGTAACGAAAAACCTCGCTTCGGCGGGGTTTTTTGTTATCTGTTTGCCCCCATATTGACTGCATCTGTTCATTCCTGGAGATGCTATGCCTGAATTACCCGAAGTTGAAACCAGCCGTCGCGGGATAGAACCGCATCTCGTTGGTGCAACTATTCTTCATGCGGTGGTGCGCAATGGACGCTTGCGCTGGCCGGTTTCGGAAGAAATCTACCGTTTAAGCGACCAACCAGTGCTTAGCGTGCAGCGCCGGGCTAAATATCTGCTGCTGGAGTTGCCAGAGGGCTGGATTATCATTCATCTGGGTATGTCTGGCAGCCTGCGCATCCTTCCAGAAGAACTTCCCCCTGAAAAGCATGACCATGTTGATTTGGTGATGAGCAACGGCAAAGTGCTGCGCTATACCGATCCGCGCCGCTTTGGCGCCTGGCTGTGGGCCAAAGAACTGGAAGGGCACAATGTGCTGGCCCATCTTGGGCCGGAGCCGCTTAGCGACGATTTCAATGGCGAATACCTACATCAGAAGTGCGCGAAGAAAAAAACGGCGATTAAACCCTGGCTGATGGATAACAAGCTGGTGGTGGGTGTGGGAAATATCTACGCCAGCGAATCACTGTTTGCTGCGGGGATCCATCCTGATCGGCTGGCATCGTCTCTGTCGCTGGCTGAGTGTGAATTGTTGGCGCGAGTGATTAAGGCAGTGCTACTCCGTTCTATTGAACAGGGCGGCACGACGCTGAAAGATTTTCTACAAAGTGACGGTAAACCGGGTTATTTCGCTCAGGAATTGCAGGTTTACGGGCGTAAAGGCGAGCCGTGTCGGGTGTGCGGTACGCCGATTGTGGCGACTAAACATGCGCAGCGGGCGACGTTTTATTGCAGGCGGTGCCAGAAGTAATTCATGCGCGCCGGATGGCATACCATCCGGCATAAACGCTACGCTAACTTCGCCATCAGCGCCTGATGGACATTCTCCGGCAGGAAATGGGTGACATCACCCTGATGGCGAGCCACCTCTTTGACCAGCGATGAAGAGATAAACGACCACTCTTTTGAAGGCATCAAAAAGACACTTTCCAGTTCCGGCATTAAGTGGCGATTCATATGCGCCAGCTGCATTTCATATTCAAAATCCGCCACCGCACGCAGACCACGAATCAGCACCGTAGCGTGTTGATTACGCGCGAAGTTTGCCATCAAATCACTAAACCCGACCACTTCCACGTTTCCCAGATGCGCGGTTGCCTGCTGTGCCAGTACCACGCGCTCTTCCAGGGTAAACATCGGTTTTTTACTGGGGCTGGCGGCAATCGCCAGAATAACGTGATCGAACATCTGCGTGGCGCGCGTCACGATATCGATATGACCATTGGTAATGGGATCGAAAGTACCCGGATAAATCGCCCGTTTTTGCATAACAACCTCAATGCGTTTTCGGTGGCAGGTAAGGTTCCAGCAGTTGAAGCAGACGCTGCAGCGCGCCCTGGTTTTGATACAGCACTTCAACGGCATGACGGCCATAAAAACTACGGTAATCGGCGTCGGTGAGTAAAGAGGATATCTCTTTTGCCAGCGACGCGGCATCAGTGACGGTAATCAGCCCGCTTGCCTGCTCCAGCCGTGCGCAAATGTCTTTAAAGTTAAAGGTATGCGGCCCCATCAGTACCGGAATAGCGTGTGCAGCAGCCTCCAGTGGGTTATGCCCACCTCGTTCAACCAGTGAACCGCCAACAAACGCGAGATCGGCAATGCCGTATAGCAACATCAGCTCGCCCATCGTATCGCCAACTACCACTTGTGTACTGGCGGAAGGGATTTCTCCGGAAGAGCGTGTGATATAGCTTAGTCCAGCCTGGCGGACCAGGTTAATCGCATCCGGGAAGCGTTCCGGATGACGTGGAACAAGAATGAGCAATAAATTAGGGAACTGCTTTAACAGCGTCTGATGCGCGGCAATTACCACGCTCTCTTCACCATCATGAGTACTGGTGGCAATCCATACCGGGCGATGTGGCGCCCACTGGCGGCGCAGCGTCACTGCTTTAGCAGCCAGTTGTGGTGTTACAGAAATATCGAATTTCAGGCTACCGGTAACGGTCACCTGATTATTTTTTGCGCCCAGCGCCACAAAACGTGCACCATCTTCTTCATTTTGGGCGGCAATCAGCGTAATACGACGCAGTAAGCGACGAACGAATTTGCCCAGTTTGGCGTAACCTGCCGCAGAGCGCGCAGAAAGTCGCGCGTTGGCGATAACCAGCGGAATTTTACGTTTATGTAGCGCCGCAATCAGGTTTGGCCACAACTCGGTTTCCATAATCAACACCAGTTTAGGGTCTACTTTATTAAGGAAACGGTTGAGCGCATCGGGCAGATCGTAAGGCAGATAAACGTGTTGAACATCCTTCCCAAACGCTGATTGTACGCGCTCCGAACCGGTTGGCGTCATGGTTGTAACGGTAATCGGCAAATCAGGGTAGCGATGACGCAGCGCGCGCACCAACGGGATCGCCGCCAGAGTTTCACCGACGGAGACGGAGTGCAGCATAATGCCGCCTGGTTTCAGCGGATGGCGGTAAAAACCGTAACGTTCACCCCAGCGTTTTCGATAGGCCGGAGCCTTACGTCCGCGCACCCAGAGCCGTATCCAGATCAACGGCTGAATAAGGTAGAGAAGGGCGGTGTAAAGCAATTCGAGCATAATAAATAGCTGACTTATGGATGTGCTGGGGATTCTATGTATTTAGCTGGGGCTTTACCATTACTTTTCCCGTTTTTGACTTAAATAGCTTCTGTTTGGTCTGAACTACCGCGACATCTCCATTTTTTTTGTATTTTTATGCGATTCATTGAAGCCCGAACCAATTTGCAACTCTATATAGGCATCGTCCGTACCAGAATTATCTGCATGTGGTTTTTTATCTGCATGATTTTTATGATTAAAAACCATTTTGTGTATAAAAAACATTCGGGTCGGATTGCTGCGAAAGAAATGATACACTAGCACGCCAAAGTAAGTGCGTTATCAGTATTCAGGTAGCTGTTGAGCCTGGGGCGGTAGCGTGCTTTTTTCTGCTTAACTTAACCAGACAATCATACAAAAGAGTCGCTAGTGGAAAAGCCATTTCGAAATATCCTGGTCATAAAGATGCGATATCACGGAGATATGTTATTAACTACTCCTGTCATCAGTACGCTCAAGCAGAATTATCCCGATGCAAAAATCGATATGCTGCTTTATCAGGATACAATTCCTATTTTGTCTGAAAACCCGGAAATTAATACGCTCTATGGCATAAGCAATAAAGGTGCGGGAACATTCGATAAAATTAAAAATGTGCTTTCGTTGATAAAAACTCTGCGTGCGAATAATTATGACCTGGTCATTAATCTTACGGATCAATGGATGGTAGCACTGCTGGTGCGTTGTTTACCGGCACGTATGAAAATATCGCAACTTTATGGTCATCGGCAGCATAGTATTTGGAAAAAAAGCTTTACACACTTAGCGCCAATACACGGTACACATATTGTTGAGCGTAATTTATCGGTCCTTGAGCCATTAGGTATTACCGATTTCTACACCGACACAACAATGAGTTACGCCGAGGATTGCTGGAAGAAAATGCGGCAGGAATTAGATGCTCTGGGCGTGAAAGATCATTATGTCGTCATCCAACCGACAGCTCGTCAGATATTTAAGTGCTGGGATAATGATAAGTTTTCTATGGTTATCGATGCTTTGCAACGGCGTGGTTATCAGGTTGTGCTGACCTGTGGGCCTTCGGCAGATGATCTCGCCTGTGTAGATGAAATAGCACAAGGCTGCCAAACAAAACCTATCACTGGCCTTGCAGGTAAAACACGGTTTCCTGAACTGGGTGCGTTAATTGATCATGCCGTACTCTTTATTGGTGTGGATTCTGCGCCAGGGCATATTGCGGCGGCGGTGAAGACGCCAGTTATTAGCCTGTTTGGGGCCACTGATCATGTATTCTGGCGTCCATGGACCGATAATATTATTCAGTTCTGGGCGGGTAATTATCAACAAATGCCCACCCGGCATGAACTTGACCGCAACAAAAAATATCTTTCTGTTATTCCAGCGGAAGATGTCATTGCCGCTACGGAAAAGCTGTTGCCAGAAGATGCTCCTTCAGCTAACAGGAATGCATAATTATGATTGTGGCGTTTTGTTTATATAAATATTTTCCATTTGGTGGTCTACAGCGTGACTTTATGCGTATTGCGTCAACAGTTGCCGCACGGGGCCACCATGTTCGGGTATATACACAGTCGTGGGAAGGTGATTGTCCGGAAGCATTTGAGCTTATTCGCGTACCGGTTAAATCCCATACTAACCATGGACGTAATAAAGAATATTATGCCTGGGTACAAAATCATCTCAAAGCGCATCCTGCGGATCGTGTCGTTGGGTTTAATAAGATGCCTGGGCTGGATGTCTATTTTGCCGCCGATGTCTGTTACGCTGAGAAAGTCGCGCAAGAAAAAGGTTTTTTCTATCGTTTAACATCACGCTATCGGCATTATGCCGCATTTGAGCGAGCGACATTTGAGCATGGTAAATCGACGAAACTCATGATGCTGACCGATAAGCAAATCGCCGATTTTCAGAAGCATTACCAGACTGAACCAGAACGTTTTCAAATTCTCCCCCCCGGCATCTATCCGGACAGGAAATACAGCGAGCAAATCCCAAACAGTCGTGAAATATATCGTCAGAAAAATGGCATAACCGAACAACAAAACTTATTGCTACAGGTTGGGTCAGATTTCGGTCGTAAAGGTGTGGATCGCTCAATTAAGGCTTTGGCATCATTACCTGAATCATTACGCCACAATACGCTTTTGTTTGTCGTTGGTCAGGATAAACCACGCAAATTTGAAGTGCTGGCAGAAAAGCTTGGGGTACGTAGCAACGTGCATTTCTTTTCCGGGAGGAATGACGTGTCTGAATTAATGGCAGCGGCAGATATCTTACTGCATCCCGCTTACCAGGAAGCTGCAGGTATTGTTCTCCTTGAGGCGATCACCGCTGGATTACCTGTTTTGACAACCGCAGTATGTGGATACGCGCATTATATTGCGGATGCTAATTGTGGAGCGGTTATCGCGGAACCATTCCGTCAGGAAGAATTAAATGCGATCTTACGCAAAGCATTAACACAGTATTCGCTACGAATGGCCTGGGCGGAGAATGCTCGCCATTATGCAGATACTCAGGATTTATACAGCCTGCCAGAGAAAGCCGCAGATATTATTATAGGTGGTTTAGATGGTTGAATTAAAAGAGCCGCTTGCCACACTTTGGCGTGGTAAAGATGCTTTTACAGAAGTTAAAAAACTGAATGGCGAAGTCTTTCGCGAACTAGAGACACGTCGAACATTACGCTTTGAATTGGCTGGGAAAAGCTATTTCCTTAAATGGCACAAAGGTACGACCTTAAAAGAAATTATAAAAAACCTGCTCTCATTGCGTATGCCCGTTTTAGGCGCAGACAGAGAGTGGCACGCTATTCATCGACTGCATGATGTCGGTGTTGATACGATGCACGGTATAGGGTTTGGTGAAAAAGGGTTAAATCCATTAACCCGTACATCATTTATTATTACCGAAGATCTTACTCCTACGATTAGCCTTGAAGATTATTGTGCAGATTGGACAGTTAATCCGCCTGATATATGTGTTAAGCGTATGCTGATTACACGAGTGGCAACTATGGTGCGTAAAATGCACGCAGCAGGAATAAATCATCGTGATTGTTATATCTGCCACTTTTTGCTTCATTTACCGTTCACTGGCCGGGAAGATGAATTAAAAATTTCGGTAATAGACCTGCATCGCGCGCAGATACGGGAAAAAGTCCCACGTCGTTGGCGGGATAAAGATTTGATTGGTCTATATTTTTCATCGATGAATATTGGCCTGACGCAGAGAGATATATGGCGATTTATGAAGGTTTATTTTGGGATGCCTTTACGAAAAATATTATCTCTTGAACGGAATTTATTGAACATGGCAAGCATTAAGGCCGAGCGTATTAAAGAGCGAACACAACGCAAAGGATTATAAAAATATTTATCAGTATGTACTGGAACTAACTTCATTATGACTATTTATTTTATAAACTGGGTTGCAGATTATGAATTAAAAATGATCCAGTACTTGAAAAAAAAGTATAAGATAAAAAATATAACAACTCCAAAAAAATACAACTGGATTAATAAGAAGCTTTCGAAGTTAGGGATGGATAATGCATGGTTGGGACGATTATTCATCAAACATAATCTCAATGCTGTTAAAAAGG
>NZ_AEJZ01000179.1:0-18694 GCF_000208525.1 Escherichia sp. TW14182 | reverse complement strand
GATAAAACCGTGGAGCGGAAACGAAGTTTTATCCATTTTTGGTTACCTGAGTCGTTGATGGTTGATGGCAATCAGAACGTGGAAGAACGGAAGATCGGTATTTATTCCGGCCAGGTCTGGCACAGTGATTTAACGCTGAAAGCCGATTTTGACGTTTCGCGTCTTAGCGAACTCAACGCGCCAAATATCACCTTAGGCAAGCCGTTTATTGTGATTAGCGTCGGGGATGCGCGTGGTATTGGCGTGGTGAAAGCGCCTGAACTTAACGGAACTGCGCTGAGCATTGAACCTGGCACCGGGTTAGAGCAAGGCGGGCAGGGCGTGCATATCCCTTTACCCGAAGGAGACTGGCTGAAGCAGAACCTGAAGCTGAATATGGCGCTGAATTTAAGCGGTACTGGTGATTTTTCTGTGGTGCCGACGGGACGTAATAGCGAGATGACCTTAACCAGCAACTGGCCGCACCCCAGTTTTTTAGGTGATTTTTTGCCAACGAAACGGGAGTTAAGTGCATCCGGTTTTCAGGCGCAATGGCAAAGTAGCTGGTTTGCTAATAATCTCGGTGAGCGTTTTGCTTCAGGCAATGATAGCGGCTGGGAAAATTTCCCGGCGTTTAGCGTCACAGTCACTACGCCAGCCGATCAGTATCAATTAACGGATCGGGCGACCAAGTACGCCATTTTGCTGATCTCGCTAACTTTTATGGCCTTCTTTGTCTTTGAAACATTAACGGCAAAGCGTTTACACCCGATGCAATATTTGCTGGTAGGGCTGTCATTGGTGATGTTTTATTTGCTCTTGCTGGCGCTTTCTGAACATACCGGTTTTACCGTGGCATGGATAATCGCCAGTCTGATTGGGGCGTTAATGAACGGTATTTACTTGCAGGCAGTATTAAAAGGCTGGCGCAACAGCATGTTGTTTACTCTCGCGCTGTTGTTGCTGGATGGCGTGATGTGGGGACTGCTGAATTCTGCCGATAGCGCGCTGTTGTTGGGAACCTGTGTGCTGGTGGTGGCGCTGGCTGGCATGATGTTTGTGACACGTGATATCGACTGGTATGCATTTTCACTACCGAAAATGAAAACCAGTAAAGAAGTCACAACAGACGATGAGTTACGCATCTGGAAATAATGTTGAAAAATAAAAACGGCGCTAAAAAGCGCCGTTTTTTTGACGGTGGTAAACCGATTAATCTTCCAGATCACCGCAGAAACGATAACCTTCACCGTGAATGGTGGCGATGATTTCCGGCGTATCCGGCGTAGATTCGAAATGCTTACGAATACGACGGATTGTCACGTCTACAGTACGGTCGTGCGGCTTCAGCTCACGGCCGGTCATTTTCTTCAGCAGTTCAGCACGGGACTGAATTTTGCCTGGGTTTTCACAGAAGTGAAGCATGGCGCGGAACTCGCTGCGCGGCAGTTTGTACTGCTCGCCATCAGGGCCGATCAACGAACGGCTGTTGATGTCCAGTTCCCAACCATTGAACTTGTAGCTTTCAACGCTACGACGTTCTTCGCTGACAGTACCCAGATTCATGGTACGAGACAGCAAGTTGCGTGCACGGATAGTCAGTTCACGCGGGTTGAACGGTTTGGTGATGTAATCGTCTGCACCGATTTCGAGGCCGAGAATTTTATCGACTTCGTTGTCACGGCCAGTCAGGAACATCAACGCAACATTCGCCTGCTCGCGCAGTTCACGCGCTAACAGAAGACCGTTCTTACCCGGCAGATTGATATCCATGATCACCAGGTTGATGTCATATTCAGAGAGGATCTGATGCATTTCCGCGCCATCTGTCGCTTCGAAAACATCATAGCCTTCCGCTTCGAAAATACTTTTCAACGTGTTGCGTGTTACCAACTCGTCTTCAACGATAAGAATGTGCGGGGTCTGCATGTTTGCTACCTAAATTGCCAACTAAATCGAAACAGGAAGTACAAAAGTCCCTGACCTGCCTGATACATGCTGCAAATTAACATGATCGGCGTAACATGACTAAAGTACGTAATTGCGTTCTTGATGCACTTTCCATCAACGTCAACAACATCATTAGCTTGGTCGTGGGTACTTTCCCTCAGGACCCGACAGTGTCAAAAACGGCTGTCATCCTAACCATTTTAACAGCGACATAACAGGCTAAGACGTGCCGGACACCCAATAAAACTACGCTTCGTTGACATATATCAAGTTCAATTGTAGCACGTTAACAGTTTGATGAAATCATCGTATCTAAATGCTAGCTTTCGTCACATTATTTTAATAATCCAACTAGTTGCATCCTACAACTAATAAACGTGGTGAATCCAATTGTCGAGATTTATTTTTTATAAAATTATCCTAAGTAAACAGAAAGATATGTAGCGTTTTTTAACAATTGAACGGTTAGTACAGTCAAGAAATAGTTTAGCTTTTTTTAAGTTAAGTGAAGGGCTTTTTCTGCGACTTGCGTTAATATTTTGTAAATTCTCTCCGCGCAGTAAGTTGACATTCATCACTCTATTCGCGGTTATTTGGTCAAGAAGAGTAGCAACATGCGTTTAACGATTATTCTGGTCGCACCCGCCAGAGCAGAAAATATTGGGGCAGCAGCGCGGGCAATGAAAACGATGGGTTTTAGCGAACTGCGAATTGTCGATAGTCAGGCACACCTGGAGCCAGCCACCCGATGGGTTGCTCATGGCTCCGGTGATATTATTGATAATATTAAAGTTTTTCCGACGCTGGCTGAATCGTTACATGACGTAGATTTCACTGTCGCCACTACAGCGCGTAGTCGGGCGAAATATCATTACTACGCGACACCGGTGGAACTGGTGCCATTGTTGGACGAAAAATCGGCGTGGATGAATCATGTGGCGCTGGTCTTTGGTCGTGAAGATTCCGGGCTGACCAACGAGGAACTGGCACTGGCTGATATTCTTACCGGCGTGCCAATGGTGGCGGATTACCCTTCGCTCAATCTGGGGCAGGCGGTGATGGTCTATTGCTATCAATTAGCAACATTAATACAACAACCGACGAAAAGTAACGCAACGGCAGACCAACATCAACTGCACGCTTTACGCGAACGTGCCATGTCGTTGTTAACGACGTTAGCGGTGGCAGATGACACAAAACTGGTCGACTGGTTACAGCAACGTCTGGGGCTTTTAGAGCAACGAGATACCGCAATGTTGCATCGTTTGTTGCATGATATTGAAAAAAATATCACCAAATAAAAAACGCCACGTCATGTTGTTTTTAGGTTTTCATTCTGACTGCAACGGGAAATCTGTCTCTGAATGGATTAAAAAAGAGCATCTGCCAGCAGCTTATGGACTGGTTACCTGCCGTGAGTAAATTAAAATTTTATTGACTTAGGTCACTAAATACTTTAACCAATATAGGCATAGCGCACAGACAGATAAAAATTACAGAGTACACAACATCCATGAAACGCATCAGCACCACCATTACCACCACCATCACCATTACCACAGGTAACGGTGCGGGCTGACGCGTACAGGAAACACAGAAAAAAGCCCGCACCTGACAGTGCGGGCTTTTTTTTCGACCAAAGGTAACGAGGTAACAACCATGCGAGTGTTGAAGTTCGGCGGTACATCAGTGGCAAATGCAGAACGTTTTCTGCGGGTTGCCGATATTCTGGAGAGCAATGCCAGGCAGGGGCAGGTGGCTACAGTCCTCTCTGCTCCCGCCAAAATAACCAACCATCTGGTGGCGATGATTGAAAAAACGATTAGCGGCCAGGATGCTTTGCCCAATATCAGCGATGCCGAACGTATTTTTGCCGAACTTCTGACGGGACTCGCCGCCGCCCAGCCGGGTTTTCCGCTGGCGCAACTGAAAACGTTCGTCGATCAAGAATTTGCCCAAATCAAACATGTTCTGCATGGTATCAGCCTGTTGGGACAGTGCCCGGACAGCATCAACGCTGCGCTCATCTGCCGTGGTGAAAAAATGTCGATCGCCATTATGGCCGGTGTACTGGAAGCGCGCGGACATAACGTTACCGTTATCGATCCGGTCGAAAAACTGCTGGCAGTCGGTCATTACCTCGAATCTACCGTCGATATTGCTGAGTCCACCCGCCGTATTGCGGCAAGCCGCATTCCGGCTGACCACATGGTGCTGATGGCAGGTTTCACCGCCGGTAATGAAAAAGGCGAACTGGTGGTGCTGGGACGTAACGGTTCCGACTACTCCGCTGCGGTACTGGCCGCCTGTTTACGTGCCGATTGTTGCGAGATCTGGACGGACGTCGACGGTGTCTATACCTGCGACCCGCGTCAGGTGCCCGATGCGAGGTTGTTAAAGTCGATGTCCTATCAGGAAGCGATGGAGCTTTCCTACTTCGGCGCTAAAGTTCTTCACCCCCGCACCATTACCCCCATCGCTCAGTTCCAGATCCCTTGCCTGATTAAAAACACCGGAAATCCACAAGCGCCAGGGACGCTCATCGGTGCCAGCCGTGATGAAGACGAATTACCGGTCAAGGGTATTTCCAATCTGAATAACATGGCGATGTTCAGCGTTTCCGGTCCAGGAATGAAAGGGATGGTCGGCATGGCGGCGCGCGTCTTTGCAGCAATGTCACGCGCCCGCATTTCAGTGGTGCTGATTACGCAATCGTCTTCCGAATACAGCATCAGTTTCTGCGTTCCACAAAGCGACTGTGTGCGAGCTGAACGGGCAATGCAGGAAGAGTTCTATCTTGAACTGAAAGAAGGTTTACTGGAGCCGCTGGCGGTGACGGAACGACTGGCCATTATCTCGGTGGTGGGCGATGGTATGCGCACGCTGCGTGGGATCTCGGCGAAATTCTTTGCCGCGCTGGCTCGTGCCAATATCAACATTGTCGCCATTGCTCAGGGTTCTTCTGAACGCTCAATTTCTGTCGTGGTAAATAACGATGACGCGACGACTGGCGTGCGCGTTACCCACCAGATGCTGTTCAATACCGATCAGGTTATCGAAGTGTTTGTGATTGGCGTCGGTGGCGTTGGCGGCGCGCTGCTGGAGCAACTGAAGCGTCAGCAAAGCTGGCTGAAGAACAAACATATTGATTTACGAGTCTGTGGCGTTGCCAACTCGAAGGCACTGCTCACCAATGTGCATGGCCTTAACCTGGAAAACTGGCAGGAAGAGCTGGCGCAGGCCAAAGAGCCGTTCAACCTTGGGCGCTTAATTCGCCTGGTGAAAGAATATCATCTGCTGAACCCGGTCATTGTTGACTGCACCTCCAGCCAGGCGGTGGCGGATCAATATGCCGACTTCCTGCGCGAAGGTTTCCACGTTGTCACGCCGAACAAAAAGGCCAACACCTCGTCGATGGATTACTACCACCAGTTGCGTTATGCGGCGGAAAAATCGCGACGTAAATTCCTCTATGACACCAACGTCGGTGCGGGATTACCGGTCATTGAGAATCTGCAAAACCTGCTCAATGCAGGTGATGAGTTGATGAAATTCTCCGGCATTCTTTCTGGTTCGCTTTCATACATCTTCGGCAAGCTAGACGAAGGCATGAGTTTCTCTGAGGCGACCACGCTGGCGCGGGAAATGGGGTATACCGAACCGGATCCGCGTGATGATCTTTCTGGTATGGATGTGGCGCGCAAACTGTTGATTCTCGCCCGTGAAACTGGACGTGAACTGGAGCTGGCGGATATCGAGATCGAACCTGTGCTGCCCGCAGAGTTTAACGCAGAGGGTGATGTTGCAGCTTTTATGGTGAATCTGTCACAGCTCGACGATCTCTTTGCCGCGCGCGTGGCGAAGGCTCGTGATGAGGGTAAAGTTTTGCGCTATGTTGGCAATATTGATGACGATGGCGTCTGCCGCGTGAAAATTGCTGAAGTGGACGGTAACGATCCGCTGTTCAAAGTGAAAAATGGCGAAAACGCCCTGGCCTTCTATAGCCACTATTATCAGCCGCTGCCGTTGGTTCTGCGCGGATACGGCGCGGGCAATGACGTTACGGCTGCCGGTGTCTTTGCCGATCTGCTACGCACCCTCTCATGGAAGTTAGGAGTCTGACATGGTTAAAGTTTATGCTCCGGCTTCCAGTGCCAATATGAGCGTCGGGTTTGATGTGCTTGGCGCGGCGGTAACGCCTGTTGATGGCGAGTTGCTTGGGGATGTGGTGACGGTTGCGGCGGCAGAGACATTCAGCCTCAACAACCTTGGACGGTTTGCCGACAAGCTACCGTCAGAACCACGAGAAAATATCGTTTATCAGTGCTGGGAGCGTTTTTGCCAGGAGTTGGGCAAGCAAATTCCAGTGGCGATGACCCTGGAAAAGAATATGCCGATCGGTTCTGGTTTAGGTTCCAGCGCCTGTTCGGTGGTCGCGGCACTGGTAGCGATGAATGAACACTGCGGCAAGCCGCTCAATGATACCCGTTTGCTGGCTTTGATGGGCGAGCTGGAAGGACGTATCTCTGGCAGCATTCATTATGACAACGTGGCACCGTGCTTTCTTGGTGGTATGCAGTTGATGATCGAAGAAAATGGCATCATCAGTCAGCAAGTGCCGGGGTTTGATGAGTGGCTGTGGGTGCTGGCGTATCCGGGGATTAAAGTCTCGACGGCAGAAGCACGAGCTATATTACCGGCGCAGTATCGCCGCCAGGATTGCATTGCGCACGGGCGACATCTGGCGGGCTTCATTCACGCCTGCTATTCCCGTCAGCCTGAGCTTGCCGCGAAGCTGATGAAAGATGTTATCGCTGAACCCTACCGTGAACGTTTATTGCCAGGCTTCAGGCAGTCGCGGCAGGCGGTTGCGGAAATAGGCGCGGTAGCGAGCGGTATCTCCGGCTCCGGTCCGACATTGTTCGCTCTGTGTGACAAGCCGGATACCGCCCAGCGCGTTGCCGACTGGTTGGGTAAGAACTACCTGCAAAATCAGGAAGGTTTTGTTCATATTTGCCGGCTGGATACGGCGGGCGCACGAGTACTGGAAAACTAAATGAAACTCTACAATCTGAAAGATCACAACGAGCAGGTCAGTTTTGCGCAAGCCGTAACCCAGGGGTTGGGCAAAAATCAGGGGCTGTTTTTTCCGCACGACCTGCCGGAATTCAGCCTGACTGAAATTGATGAGATGCTGAAGCTGGATTTTGTCACCCGCAGTGCGAAGATCCTTTCGGCGTTTATTGGTGATGAAATCCCGCAGGAAATACTGGAAGAGCGCGTGCGCGCGGCGTTTGCCTTCCCGGCTCCGGTCGCCAATGTTGAAAGCGATGTCG
Organism: Escherichia sp. TW14182; assembly: GCF_000208525.1. Lineage (NCBI taxonomy): Bacteria > Pseudomonadati > Pseudomonadota > Gammaproteobacteria > Enterobacterales > Enterobacteriaceae > Escherichia > Escherichia sp. TW14182. Next base: position 11,429 of record NZ_AEJZ01000179.1, on the reverse strand, counting down.
GTTGTCTGGAATTGTTCCACGGGCCAACGCTGGCATTTAAAGATTTCGGCGGTCGCTTTATGGCGCATATGCTGACCCATATTGCGGGTGATAAGCCAGTGACCATTCTGACTGCAACCTCCGGCGATACCGGGGCGGCAGTGGCTCACGCTTTTTACGGTTTACCGAATGTAAAAGTGGTTATCCTCTATCCACGCGGCAAAATCAGTCCCCTGCAAGAAAAGCTGTTCTGTACGCTGGGCGGCAATATTGAAACCGTTGCCATCGACGGCGATTTCGATGCCTGTCAGGCGCTGGTGAAGCAGGCGTTTGATGATGAAGAACTGAAAGTGGCGCTGGGGTTAAACTCCGCTAACTCCATTAACATCAGCCGGTTGCTGGCGCAAATTTGCTACTACTTTGAAGCTGTGGCGCAGTTGCCGCAAGAAGCGCGCAACCAGCTGGTTGTCTCGGTGCCGAGCGGTAACTTCGGCGATTTGACGGCAGGCCTACTGGCGAAATCTCTTGGCCTGCCGGTGAAGCGTTTTATTGCTGCGACCAACGTGAACGATACCGTGCCGCGTTTCCTGCACGACGGGCAGTGGTCGCCAAAAGCCACCCAGGCGACGTTATCCAACGCGATGGACGTGAGTCAGCCGAACAACTGGCCGCGCGTGGAAGAGTTGTTTCGCCGCAAAATCTGGCAACTGAAAGAGCTGGGTTATGCGGCGGTGGATGATGAAACCACGCAACAGACGATGCGTGAGTTAAAAGAGCTGGGCTATACCTCAGAACCGCACGCTGCTGTGGCTTACCGTGCGCTGCGTGACCAGTTGCATCCAGGCGAATATGGTCTGTTCCTTGGCACCGCACATCCGGCGAAGTTTAAAGAGAGTGTGGAAGCGATTCTCGGTGAATCGCTGGCGCTGCCAAAAGAGCTGGCAGAACGAGCTGAATTACCGCTGCTTTCTCATAATCTGCCCGCCGATTTTGCCGCGTTGCGCAAGCTGATGATGAATCATAAGTAGTATCCATTAATTTCCTGAAAATGGCCGGGCTTGCGTTTATGCAGTTCGGCTTTTTTATGGAGAAAACATGAGAAAAATCGACAGAAAAAAAGGAGAAATTTTCAATAAATGCGGTAACTTAGCTCTTTGAATTGTAGAGAATGACAACGGGGATTCTTTTACCGTAAGCTCCTCATATCGGCCCATAACTGGCAATGATAAAAGGAGTCACCTGTGAAAAAGATGCAACCTATCTTACTCGCACTTTCCCTGATTCTGGTCGCTCCTATGGCAGCGCAGGCTGGGGAAATAATGCTAGTACCATCAGTGAAATTACAGATTGGCGATCGCGACCACCGTGGTTACTACTGGGATGGCGGTTACTGGCGTGACCGTGACTGGTGGTATCGAAATTATGAATGGCGAGACAATCGCTGGCACCCACACGGAGCGCCGCGTCATAATTGGTATAATGATCATCGAAATGATCACCGTGGAGATCATCGACACGATCACGGCGGCGATCATCGTCCGGGTCCGGACAGGCACCATCGGTAAATACAAATGCCGGATGACCTCCGGCATTTACCGCAAACTTAACGCAGTTCGTAGCGTTTAAACACCAGTTCGCCATTGCTGGAACTGGCTTCATCGAAGAAGTAACCTTCACTATTAAAACCAGTCAGTTGCTCTGGTTTGGTCAGGCGATTTTCAATAATAAAACGACTCATCAGGCCACGCGCTTTCTTAGCGTAGAAGCTAATAACCTTAAACTTACCGTTCTTCTCATCGAGGAACACCGGCTTGATAATCTCAGCATTCAGTTTCTTCGGTTTCACTGATTTAAAATACTCATCTGACGCCAGATTAATCACTACCTGATCGCCTTGCGCTTCGAGCGCCTCGTTCAGCTTGTTTGTGATCACATCACCCCAGAATTGGTACAGATCTTTACCCCTGGCGTTCTCAAGACGAATACCCATCTCCAGACGATATGGCTGCATTAAATCAAGTGGGCGCAGTACGCCATACAAACCGGAAAGCATACGCAGGTGCTGCTGGGCAAAAGCGAAATCTTCTTCACTGAAGGTTTCGGCCTGCAAACCTGTGTAGACATCGCCTTTGAACGCCAGAATCGCCTGTCGGGCATTCTCCGGGGTGAAATCTGGCTGCCAGTCTTGAAAGCGAGCGGCGTTGATACCCGCCAGTTTGTCACTGATGCGCATCAGCGTGCTAATCTGCGGGGGCGTCAGCTTCCGCGCTTCGTGAATAAGCTGCTGAGAGTTGTCTAACAGCTCCGGCAACGTATAGCGCGTGGTAGCCAACGGGCTTTGATAATCAAGCGTTTTCGCAGGTGAAATCAGAATCAGCATATCCAGTCCTTGCAGGAAATTTACAGCGACTGTAGCAAAAAAAGCGGATGAATTGATCGATAGTTGTGATTAGTCCCGCGAAACATCATCCCACGTATCAGGCGCGAGTTGCTGGTCGATATCCGGGTAGCGCAGCGGATCAAACACCGGACGCACACCAAGTTTGCGCTGGCGAAGATAATCACTGGCAATGGTATGCACTACCGGAGAGAGCAGCAAAATAGCGGTCAGATTAGTGATAGCCATACACGCCATAATAATATCAGCCAGTTGCCACATCATGGGCAGACTAAGTAACGTGCCACCAATCACGGTGGTAAAGATGCAGATACGCAGGCACCAGATCGCTTTGGGGCTGTTCAGGCGTAAAAAGAAAAGATTATTTTCTGCATAAATGTAATTGGCAACGATGGAGCTGAAGGCAAACAGAATTACCACGATTGTGACAAACTCTGCTCCCCAGGAACCCATTAGTGCTCGCATCGCTTTCTGGAGAAGTTGAATACCCTCCAGCGGCATATAGGTTGTACCGTTTCCGGCCAGTAATATCAGCATGGCGCTCGCCGTGCAGATGACCAGGGTGTCGATGAAAATGCCGATCATCTGGACAATGCCTTGCGCAGCCGGATGCGGCGGCCAGGATGCCGCTGCCGCTGCTGCATTTGGTGTCGAACCCATTCCCGCCTCATTAGAAAACATACTGCGCTGAAAGCCGTTTGTAATCGCCTGACTCAGGGTGTAACCCGCCGCACCGCCTGCCGCTTCCTGCCAGCCAAAGGCGCTTTCAAAAATAGACCAAATGACCTGAGGAAGTTGCTCGATATTCATCGCACAAATGGCCAGACTGGTGAGTACCCAGATTAATGCCATCGCAGGGACAAACCATTGCATCAGTCGGGCTACGCCATGAATACCGTGGGTTATCGCCAACAGAGTAAAGACGGCGAGAATGATGCCAGTTACTAATGGTGGAACATCAAACGCAAAATTCATCGCGCGGGCAACGGCGTTTGCCTGAACACCGCTGAAAATCAATCCGTAGGCAATGAGCAAAAAGATAGCGAATAGCACGCCCATCCAGCGCATCCCCAATCCACGTGCCATATACCATGCTGGACCACCGCGAAACTGCCCATTAGCGTCACGTTCTTTATAAAGCTGGGCAAGGGAACATTCTGCAAAAGAGGTCGCCATGCCGATAAACGCGGCAATCCACATCCAGAAGATAGCACCGGGTCCACCGGCAGTAATGGCCAACGCAACACCTGCGAGGTTACCGCTGCCGACGCGCGCGGCAAGACTAGTGCACAGTGACTGAAAAGAGGTTAAGCCACCCGGTTGGGGATGAACGCTATTTTTGAGACTTTTGCCAAACTGGCGAATGTAGCGAAACTGAACGAATCCGGTGCGAAAAGTGAACCAGCAACCTGCACCGAAGAGCAGGTAGATCATCACTGATCCCCATAGTACATTGTTAATAAAAGAGAAAAAATCAGGCATTCGTATCCCTCTTGTCGCCGGCACGCGGTTACATTCCTGTGTAAACGTTACCAATTGATTAAGAATTATATACGATGTGCATTGGTAGATAACGCCTGTGTAGCATACTCGAGTTTTTGTTTAAAAATGGCGAGCGATATCAACGCAGTGTCAGAAAACGTAAACAGTCTCGCCTGGCTATAACCCTCTCGTCTGCGGTTGCGCTGTCGTTGCGTCGTGATATCATCAGGGCAGACCGGTTACATCCCCCTAACAAGCTGTTTAAAGAGAAATACTATCATGACGGACAAATTGACCTCCCTTCGTCAGTACACCACTGTAGTGGCCGACACTGGGGACATCGCGGCAATGAAGCTGTATCAACCGCAGGATGCCACAACCAACCCTTCTCTCATTCTTAACGCAGCGCAGATTCCGGAATACCGTAAGTTGATTGATGATGCTGTCGCCTGGGCGAAACAGCAGAGTAACGATCGCGCGCAGCAGATCGTGGACGCGACCGACAAACTGGCAGTAAATATTGGTCTGGAAATCCTTAAACTGGTTCCGGGTCGTATCTCCACTGAAGTTGATGCGCGTCTTTCTTATGACACTGAAGCGTCAATTGCGAAAGCAAAACGCCTGATCAAACTCTACAACGATGCGGGTATCAGCAACGATCGTATTCTGATCAAACTGGCGTCTACCTGGCAGGGTATCCGTGCTGCTGAACAGCTGGAAAAAGAAGGTATCAACTGTAACCTGACTCTGCTGTTCTCCTTCGCTCAGGCGCGTGCTTGTGCGGAAGCAGGCGTGTTCCTGATCTCTCCGTTCGTTGGTCGTATTCTGGATTGGTACAAAGCGAATACCGATAAGAAAGAGTACGCTCCGGCAGAAGATCCGGGCGTGGTTTCTGTATCTGAAATCTACCAGTACTACAAAGAGCACGGTTATGAAACCGTGGTTATGGGCGCAAGCTTCCGTAACATCGGCGAAATTCTGGAACTGGCAGGCTGCGACCGTCTGACCATCGCACCGGCACTGCTGAAAGAGCTGGCTGAGAGCGAAGGGGCTATCGAACGTAAACTGTCTTACACCGGCGAAGTGAAAGCGCGTCCGGCGCGTATCACCGAGTCTGAGTTCCTGTGGCAGCACAACCAGGATCCAATGGCAGTAGATAAACTGGCGGAAGGTATCCGTAAGTTTGCTGTTGACCAGGAAAAACTGGAAAAAATGATCGGCGATCTGCTGTAATCATTCTTAGCGTGACCGGGAAGTCGGTCACGCTACCTCTTCTGAAGCCTGTCTGTCACTCCCTTCACAGTGTATCATTCTGTTTAACGAGACTGTTTAAACGGAAAAATCTTGATGAATACTTTACGTATTGGCTTAGTTTCCATCTCTGATCGTGCATCCAGCGGCGTTTATCAGGATAAAGGCATCCCTGCGCTGGAAGAATGGCTGACATCAGCACTGACAACCCCCTTTGAACTGGAAACCCGCTTAATCCCCGATGAGCAGGCGATCATCGAGCAAACGTTGTGTGAGCTGGTGGATGAAATGAGTTGCCATCTGGTGCTCACTACGGGAGGGACTGGGCCGGCGCGCCGTGACGTGACGCCTGATGCGACGCTGGCAGTAGCTGACCGCGAGATGCCGGGCTTTGGTGAACAGATGCGCCAGATTAGCCTGCATTTTGTACCAACCGCGATCCTTTCGCGTCAGGTGGGTGTGATTCGCAAACAGGCACTGATCCTTAACTTACCCGGTCAGCCTAAGTCCATCAAAGAGACGCTGGAAGGTGTGAAGGATGCTGAGGGTAACGTCGTGGTGCACGGTATTTTTGCCAGCGTACCGTACTGCATTCAGTTGCTGGAAGGGCCATACGTTGAAACGGCACCGGAAGTGGTAGCGGCATTCAGACCAAAGAGTGCAAGACGCGAAGTTAACGAATAAAAAAATCCCCCCGAGCGGGGGGATCTCAAACAATTAGTGGGATTCACCAATTGGCAGAACGGTGCGGCCAAACTGCTCGTTCAGCACTTCACCCATCGCCAGATAGATTGCGCTGGCACCGCAGATCAAACCAATCCAGCCGGCAAAGTGGATGATCGCAGCATTACCGGCAATGTTACCGATCGCCAGCAGAGCAAACAGCACGGTCAGGCTAAAGAAAACGAATTGCAGAACGCGTGCGCCTTTCAGCGTGCCGAAGAACATAAACAGCGTAAATACGCCCCACAGACCCAGGTAGACACCAAGGAACTGTGCATTTGGCGCATCGGTCAGACCCAGTTTCGGCATCAGCAGAATCGCAACCAGCGTCAGCCAGAAAGAACCGTAAGAGGTGAATGCGGTTAAACCGAAAGTGTTGCCTTTTTTGTACTCCAGCAGACCAGCAAAAATTTGCGCGATGCCGCCGTAGAAAATGCCCATGGCAAGAATAATACCGTCCAGAGCGAAATAACCCACGTTGTGCAGGTTAAGCAGAATGGTGGTCATGCCGAAGCCCATCAGGCCCAGCGGTGCCGGATTAGCCAACTTAGTGTTGCCCATAATTCCTCAAAAATCATCATCGAATGAATGGTGAAATAATTTCCCTGAATAACTGTAGTGTTTTCAGGGCGCGGCATAATAATCAGCCAGTGGGGCAGTGTCTACGATCTTTTGAGGGGAAAATGAAAATTTTCCCCTGTGTCAGGTATCAGGGCTGAGTGGCGCTAATCATTCGTCGCAGACAGGCGATTTGTAACACCGCTGGAATTGTCACCCGAAAGGCAGTGCCGCTAACGGCTTTAACCCCATTTAATGCTGCACCCACCGGCCCTCCCAGACCCGCACCGCGTAGCAGACCATGCCCAAGTACGCTCATCGCTGCGTGGGTACGCAAAATGCGGGTCAGCTGGCTGGAAAGCAGATGCGACACGCCTTTGGCCAGTTGCTTGTCTTTCATCAATAACGGCAGCAGCTCTTCCAGTTCGTTAACCTTCGCGTTGACGGTCTGCAAAAACTCCTTTTTATGCGTCTCGTCCATTTTCTTCCAGGTGTTGCGCAGAAAATGTTCGAGTAACTGTTGCTCTATTTCAAAGGTAGACATCTCTTTATCGGCTTTCAGTTTCAGCCGTTTGGAGACGTCGAGTAAAATAGCGCGATACCGTTTGCCGTGTCCGCGCAGTTTGTTAGCGATGCTATCGCCGCCGAAATGTTGTAATTCCCCGGCAATTAGCTGCCAGTTGCGGCGATGCTGCTCTGGATGCCCTTCCATCGATTTAAACAGTTCGTTGCGCATTAATACGCTGGACAGGCGGGTTTTGCCTTTTTCATTATGAGTGAGTAAGCGGGTAAAGTTTGCCAGCTGTTCTTCGCTGCAATGCTGTAGAAAATCTAAGTCCGAATCATGTAGATAATTGACGTTCATGTCATTGTGGCTTCTGTATTAAAAGATTAGTCGTCGCCGATAATTTTCAGCGTGGCCATATCCGATGAGTTCACCGTATGACCGGAAAAGGTGATTTTTGACACGCAGCGTTTGTTGTCGTTATCGCTGTTAATGTTGATCCAGCCGGTGGTTTGCCCTTCTTTGATTTCAGCCGGAATGTTCAGGCTTTGGCTGGCGCTACGGGCTGCTTTGAAATAAACCGACGCGGCGCTTAACTGTAAATCGCCATGATCGGCAGTGAGTTGTATGCGTTTTACAATGCGGCAAACGGGGAGTTTCAACGTCAGATCGTTGGTTTCGTTACGCGGCATGGCAATGACGCCGAGGATTTTATGGTCGTTGGCCTGCGCGGTGCAGCACAGCATCAGGCCGAGCACGAGGGTGGCGGAAATCATAAAAATGGATTTCATGAAGATTCTCTTAGCGGGGAGCAGTCGGGGGAAGAATAGCCACTAGTTTACTGCTGACGAAAAGAAGATTCAGGTGCGTAATCTTTTCTTTTTATTACAATTTTTTAGTGAATGATTTGTGTGAAATTCATTTTTTACGTGAATATTATTGCTCCCTTTTTTTCACTTCTTCCGGCATATCGTGAAATTTCTGCGCAAAAGCACAAAAAATTTTTGCATCTCCCCCTTGATGACGTGGGTTACGACCCCATTTAGTAGTCAACCGCAGTGAGTGAGTCTGCAAAAAAATGAAATTGGGCAGTTGAAACCAGACGTTTCGCCCCTATTACAGACTCACAACCACATGATGACCGAATATATAGTGGAGACGTTTAGATGGGTAAAATAATTGGTATCGACCTGGGTACTACCAACTCTTGTGTAGCGATTATGGATGGCACCACTCCTCGTGTGCTGGAGAACGCCGAAGGCGATCGCACCACGCCTTCTATCATTGCCTATACCCAGGATGGTGAAACTCTGGTTGGTCAGCCGGCTAAACGTCAGGCAGTGACGAACCCGCAAAACACCCTGTTTGCGATTAAACGCCTGATTGGCCGCCGCTTCCAGGACGAAGAAGTACAGCGTGATGTTTCCATCATGCCGTTCAAAATTATTGCTGCTGATAACGGCGACGCATGGGTCGAAGTTAAAGGCCAAAAAATGGCACCGCCGCAGATCTCTGCTGAAGTGCTGAAAAAAATGAAGAAAACTGCAGAAGATTACCTGGGCGAACCGGTAACTGAAGCAGTTATCACCGTACCGGCATACTTTAACGATGCTCAGCGTCAGGCAACCAAAGACGCAGGCCGTATCGCTGGTCTGGAAGTAAAACGTATCATCAACGAACCGACCGCTGCTGCACTGGCTTACGGTCTGGACAAAGGTACTGGCAACCGTACTATCGCGGTTTATGACCTGGGTGGTGGTACTTTCGATATTTCTATTATCGAAATCGACGAAGTTGACGGCGAAAAAACCTTCGAAGTTCTGGCAACCAACGGTGATACCCACCTGGGTGGTGAAGACTTCGACAGCCGTCTGATCAACTACCTGGTTGAAGAATTCAAGAAAGATCAGGGCATTGACCTGCGCAACGATCCGCTGGCAATGCAGCGCCTGAAAGAAGCGGCAGAAAAAGCGAAAATCGAACTGTCTTCCGCTCAGCAGACCGACGTTAACCTGCCATACATCACCGCAGACGCGACCGGTCCGAAACACATGAACATCAAAGTGACTCGTGCAAAACTGGAAAGCCTGGTTGAAGACCTGGTGAACCGTTCCATCGAGCCGCTGAAAGTTGCTCTGCAGGACGCTGGCCTGTCCGTATCTGATATCGACGATGTTATCCTCGTTGGTGGTCAGACTCGTATGCCAATGGTTCAGAAGAAAGTTGCTGAGTTCTTTGGTAAAGAGCCGCGTAAAGACGTTAACCCGGACGAAGCTGTGGCAATCGGTGCTGCCGTTCAGGGTGGTGTACTGACTGGCGACGTGAAAGACGTACTGCTGCTGGACGTTACCCCGCTGTCTCTGGGTATCGAAACCATGGGTGGTGTGATGACGACGCTTATCGCGAAAAACACCACTATCCCGACCAAGCACAGCCAGGTGTTCTCTACCGCTGAAGACAACCAGTCTGCGGTAACCATCCACGTGCTGCAGGGTGAACGTAAACGTGCGGCTGATAACAAATCTCTGGGTCAGTTCAACCTGGATGGTATCAACCCGGCTCCGCGCGGTATGCCGCAGATCGAAGTTACCTTCGATATCGATGCTGACGGTATCCTGCACGTTTCCGCGAAAGACAAAAACAGCGGTAAAGAGCAGAAGATCACCATCAAGGCTTCTTCTGGTCTGAACGAAGATGAAATCCAGAAAATGGTACGCGACGCGGAAGCTAACGCCGAAGCAGACCGTAAGTTTGAAGAGCTGGTACAGACTCGCAACCAGGGCGACCATCTGCTGCACAGCACCCGTAAGCAGGTTGAAGAAGCAGGCGACAAACTGCCGGCTGACGACAAAACTGCTATCGAGTCTGCGCTGACTGCACTGGAAACTGCTCTGAAAGGTGAAGACAAAGCCGCTATCGAAGCGAAAATGCAGGAACTGGCACAGGTTTCCCAGAAACTGATGGAAATCGCCCAGCAGCAACATGCACAGCAGCAGACTGCCGGTGCTGATGCTTCTGCAAACAACGCGAAAGATGACGATGTTGTCGACGCTGAGTTTGAAGAAGTCAAAGACAAAAAATAATCGCCCTATAAACGGGTAATTATACTGACACGGGCGAAGGGGATTTTCCTCTCCGCCCGTGCATTCATCTAGGGGCAAATCAAAAAAAATGGCTAAGCAAGATTATTACGAGATTTTAGGCGTTTCCAAAACAGCGGAAGAGCGTGAAATCAAAAAGGCCTATAAACGCCTGGCCATGAAATATCACCCGGACCGTAACCAGGGTGACAAAGAGGCCGAGGCGAAATTTAAAGAGATCAAGGAAGCTTATGAAGTTCTGACCGACTCGCAAAAACGCGCGGCATATGATCAGTACGGTCATGCGGCGTTTGAGCAAGGCGGCATGGGCGGCGGCGGTTTTGGCGGCGGAGCAGACTTCAGCGATATTTTTGGTGACGTTTTCGGCGATATTTTTGGCGGCGGACGTGGTCGTCAACGTGCGGCGCGTGGTGCTGATTTACGCTATAACATGGAGCTCACCCTCGAAGAAGCTGTACGTGGCGTGACCAAAGAGATCCGCATTCCGACTCTGGAAGAGTGTGACGTTTGCCACGGTAGCGGTGCAAAACCAGGTACGCAGCCGCAGACCTGTCCGACCTGTCATGGTTCTGGTCAGGTGCAGATGCGCCAGGGCTTCTTTGCCGTGCAGCAGACCTGTCCGCACTGTCAGGGGCGCGGTACGCTTATCAAAGATCCGTGCAACAAATGCCATGGTCATGGTCGTGTTGAGCGTAGCAAAACGCTGTCCGTTAAAATCCCGGCAGGGGTGGACACTGGAGACCGCATCCGTCTTGCGGGCGAAGGTGAAGCAGGCGAGCATGGCGCACCGGCAGGCGATCTGTACGTTCAGGTTCAGGTTAAACAGCACCCGATTTTCGAGCGTGAAGGCAACAACCTGTATTGTGAAGTCCCGATCAACTTCGCTATGGCGGCGCTGGGCGGCGAAATCGAAGTGCCGACCCTTGATGGTCGCGTCAAGCTGAAAGTGCCTGGCGAAACCCAGACCGGTAAGTTGTTCCGTATGCGCGGTAAAGGCGTTAAGTCTGTTCGCGGCGGTGCACAGGGCGATTTGCTGTGTCGCGTTGTCGTCGAAACGCCGGTAGGTCTGAACGAGAAGCAGAAACAGCTGCTGCAAGAGCTGCAAGAAAGCTTCGGTGGCCCAACCGGCGAGCACAACAGCCCACGCTCGAAGAGTTTCTTTGATGGCGTGAAGAAGTTTTTTGACGACCTGACTCGCTAATTTTCCCAAAGGCCTGCCCGTGGGCAGGCCAGGGTAAAAAAAATAGGGTGCGTTGAAGATATGCGGGCACCTGTAAAGTGGCGGGGATCGCTCCCCGCCGTTGCTCTTACTCGGATTCGTAAGCCGTGAAAACAGCAACCTCCGTCTGGCCAGTTCGGATGTGAACCTCACAGAGGTCTTTTCTCGTTACCAGCGCCGCCACTAAGATCGGAAGAGCGGTTCAGCAGGAAT
>NZ_AEJZ01000180.1:0-552 GCF_000208525.1 Escherichia sp. TW14182 | reverse complement strand
TGTGTCAGGCATCCTCAACGCACCCGCACTAAACCCGCTTCGGCGGGTTTTTTGTTGCGCGCTGAATACGCAGTGTGAAAAATAACCATATATTTGATTATATACACAACAAAAAATAAAAGTCATTGCACCTGCACATTAAACAATCAAATATACGGCGTGAAATAAATATTTTTCAGATTAATATTTTTGTCTCTATGTTGATATAACCGCTTGTATTTATAAACCTGGAGGCATCGTGAAAAAAATAAAGAAACTATTTAGTAGTAAATACGCAGTCATACGTCGTGATGACCTGTCAGTTATAGTCGAAATGGATTACTTCCCTGAAACCCCAAAATCAATGATGTATCGTAATGGCCGAAAGGCAATTTTTTTACCGATGAGGGTAAGTGACATTATGGGAAATGATAAACTGCTGGATGAATTGCGAGTCAGAGCATCCTGTTAGTATTGGCATTAATTCTGGTATACTACATAACGGGCTGAACACCCATTCTACTGCGCCAGCGGAGAACTACGATGGCGCATATACAACTGGTCAAACAAACC
>NZ_AEJZ01000181.1:0-842 GCF_000208525.1 Escherichia sp. TW14182 | reverse complement strand
GCATCATGTTCTTCGTGCCAGCCTTCTGTGTGACGGGCGTTCCATTCCGTTATTGAGTAAGGTTGTTCCTTCTGAAAAACAAAATAATCCATTGATACAACATGATTTCCTTGATTCCCTTGCTCAATCCCTGCCCCCCGATGCCAGGGTTATTATTGTCACGGATGCTGGATTTCAGAGCGCATGGTTTCACCATATTACTTCTCTGGGCTGGGATTTTATTGGTCGGATCAGAAATAACGTTCAGTATTGCCTCGATAACGCGCCTGAAAGATGGTTAAAAGTGTCGGATTGCCCTGAATGTAAAACACCGGAATATATGGGGGCTGGAAGGCTGGTTAAAGAAAGGAAAAAAAGCATCCGGGGGCATTTTTACACCTATAAGAAATCGGCAAAAGGGCGAAAAAAGAAACGTTCGAAAGGTCAGCGTGGTTTAAACAAAACAGACAAAGAACAGAGCAAATCAGCAAAAGAAGCCTGGTTGATCTTCAGCAGTACAAATGACTTCAGAGCGCGAGAAATCATCAAGTTATACAGTCGGCGAATGCAGATAGAGCAAAACTTTCGTGATGAAAAGAACGGGCGCTTCGGATTTGGTCTTCGGGCCAGCAAAAGTCGTTCAACAGGAAGAATTCTGGTTCTGAGTCTGCTGGCAACGTTGAGCACTATCGTAATGTGGTTACTCGGTTATCACGCTGAAAATAAAGGGTTACACCTGAAATATCAGGCTAACAGCATTAAATCCCGGCGGGTTATCTCATATCTGACGTTAGCGAAGAATGTTCTTCGACACTCGCCACTTATTTTAAGACGAACAGTACTGAGCACAGTTCTAAACCATC
>NZ_AEJZ01000182.1:0-1425 GCF_000208525.1 Escherichia sp. TW14182 | reverse complement strand
AGCGGGTGCAACAGTATGAGGCACGATGGACATTATGGGCTGGACGTCAGGTGGCTTCAGCCTCGATAAATCATGATCTACTTGGTAATCATATATGAAATGGGCATACCTGCTACTAATGATAACGGTGCCGCGCAGCTGGGCGAACGATCAAACGTATGTAGTAACCGGGATCGAGATGTCAGAGACCTCTACCGGTCCGTACTCGGACCAACGAACACATACTTCTACATCCTCTGTAGATGGGATTCGAGCTGGGCATATGCGTTCCAAAACCCACTTCCCTGCGGCAGATCACTACGCAGACTTCTTCCCCGCTGACGCTAACTGAAAAAAACGATGGTTGGACCGCCTCTGGTCTCAAGGCCCGATTAATGGTTACGGCGAAGATCGGTGAAAACCATTGGCTTCCACTAAACGGGGACAAGCTAGAAATAACGATACAACAGTATGTCCAACCTGAAGGAGTTTATGTGGTCCGCCTGGTTACAAAGGGGTGACAGTGTCACCGGTAATCCACCATTCACCCATGAGTGTACCTTATCTTTCGGTCGAGCCTATGGTGTCTCCCCGATCAACACGACTACATCTCGCTTTACGGCTAACACCGCGACAAAAGGTGAGATCACGCTCAACCCGCTCCCAACTACACTAGTGTGTCCTGTGAATACAGATTGTAAAACCCAACTAACGGTTCTTGTTAGCTCTACACCCGGTCACATCAGCATCAGGTTCGGAGCGCATGACAATGTACGATACCTACTATCGAATGGTTTAACATCTGACGAGTATCTCGGAACGTATGATACTACTTCACCGGTTAGTGCCCATCCGATCGTTGTCTCTGCAATCGTTCGTAGTACTACCGCTGGCACGAGGATCGTATCTGTACCTATCACTGCCGAATTAACCTGATCGCAAAACCCCGTGATCGTCGAACCGGTCATTTCTTTAAATGGGCCCGAGCTCCAGATAAGGTGTTGTCGGGCCTATTGACTTATCCAGATACTCGATATCACCTGGGATAGAGTGTTCATTGAATAATCTGGATAACAACAAATTTAACACGAGCCGCAGGGGGGCGGCCTGTGGGCCCCCGGCATTGTCGACTGCCACACTGTCGTCTTGACAACCCGTTGCACGAGTACAATATAGCTTCCGTGTTCAGTTACATCAGATGAACTTGTACATAATCAAAGATGTGTGTTTTAATGTTTCCCTGGCTCTCCGTAATATATGTCCAGATACAAATACAAGCTGTCCTATGTCTCGCTACTTAATGACGCCTTGGATTTTTTTTAGCTTTTTGTGCACGATGATGATTAGTCAATCACCATGCATGGGTGCACATGCTCTTTGCTATTAGCTGCTGGTTGTATCGTACCTGTGGTACATGGGGTCCGCTTGGAAAACGGAAAATATCCC
>NZ_AEJZ01000183.1:0-6021 GCF_000208525.1 Escherichia sp. TW14182 | reverse complement strand
TTATTTGATTTTTTAAAACCTGCCAGTCTGGTACATGGATATCGATACTACCGCAAATTATAAGTTGGGCGGTGCACAGCAACACGACAGTGTACGCCTCGATCCGTGGGTGTTTATGTTCTCCGCAGGATATCGTTTTTAATTCCCCGCAAAAATGACCCCGTAATTACGGGGTCAATAAGGACATGGTATAAAGGGTATTATTTCTTCGCTTCTACGCCATCAGTTTCAGAGCGAATTAAAAATTTCTCAGTTGTTTGCGGAATATGCTGAATTAGCCAGTCGGCCATCTGCTTTTCCTCATTTAAAATCGCTTCGATGACCGGAATAGAGGCTGTATCACCGGCATTTTTTGCCGCAGCTAATAGTGAGGTATAGCAGGCGATTTCAAATTGCTCGAAGACATAGCCGCTAATGGAACCTTTGACAATTTCATCAGAAGGAAAAATACCACCGATAGACTGCCCAAGCGCCGCCATTTTACTCATGGAATCTTTAATGACTGAACGTGAAATGTCATTACGATCAAGAATAGTTTCCAGTTGAACAATCTGGTTTTTGGTTTCACTAAGATGTTGTTCAATACGAGCGCGTAGTTCAGGATAATTATCTATGCGGCTGGCCATGGATTCAAGCATAGATTCGGCTTGCTTTTCCATTGCGTGGGCGTCACGTAGCCAGTCATGATAATGTTCAATACGATTCATGAAAATGTCCTCTTTATAAAATTACTGAAAGTTGAAGTTCATATTTCAGGCTTTATTTTCGGCTTTCTTATTTACGTTATTAAGAGCCAGATCAGTCAGTTTGATGTCGGTGGCCTTTTCTTCTTCCAGAGTTTCTTTCAGAAGCTTCGCTGCTTTACGGTAACCTAATTGTTCAGCCAGCGTCGCTAAGGTCCCGTAACTGGCGATCTCATAGTGCTCGACTTTCTGTGCAGCTGCAATGAGCGCGGCGTCACGCACTTCGTTTTTTTCTGTGCTCTCAATGACCTCATTAGCTTCTTCAATGAGTCCTTCCATTGCTACGCACTTCATGCGTTTAATTTTAAGATTTGATTCGGATTCTACGACTTGATCAATACGTTCTATCTGTCCATGAGTTTCCTCAAGGTGCGCATGAAAAGCCTGACTTAGTTTTTCGTTTGATGTCGCTCTGGAAAGTTTTGCCAGCGCGCGAGTTAACTGTTTTTCTGCGCTGTAGGTGTCTGAAAGCAGGTGAATAAATACATCTTCAATGGTCTTCATATTCATATTTTTCTCCAGTGAAATCACTGCGAGCCATACGGCCCGCAGATACAATTATCTTTATCAGCTGATATTAATAATTAACGGTGGATCAGGATTTTCCTGATTTATTACCACCGCTTTGTTGACCGCCTTTTTTACCCGCTTCGGATGCGCGTTGCGGATCGTTTTTAAAATTACCGCCGCTGTGCTGACCACCTTTACGACCTGCGTCGGATGCCTTCTCACGATCTTCGGCGAAATTTCCTGAACCACCACGATGTTCGGCCATGTTATTTCTCCCGTTACGTTGCATTGTTTGACTAATATGAGTGTTGTGTGTCGACACTCATTAAAATTAGTTGCTAATAAGAATTAGTCAAATTAAGCGTGACAAGGAGGGAGGGTGGGAAATATATTTTGAGGAAGGTTCTGGATATATTAGCAATTGCCTGAGGAATAAGTGACTTAGGAAAAATTATTGATTTTACTGGTGTTATGTTGCGGGATTAATTTGTTTGATTATATTACTGTTGGGCGGAAAAATGACGTAAGTTGACGTATGTTAGGTTAAGCGAAACGGTAAAAAGGCAAATAATGAATAAAATTAAGATTTTTCTGGCTTCGTTAAAGGAATACAAAATGCCGCCAGCAGAACTGACGGCTGTGGGATTAACTGCGTGTTGCCGCTTTCATCGGTTGTATAAAAGCTTTCAATGCCACCAACATTTTCTCTGGCTCATCAATATGTTGCTCGATGATTTTAACAATGGCCGAACCAGAAATCGCGCCCGCAGCTCCTGCATCAATCGCTGCTTTTACCTGTTCCGGGGCGGAAATACCAAACCCTTGTAACGGAGGCGCAGCATTGTACTCTTTCAGCTTCGCGAGCAGATGATTGAGGGGTAACGCTGCGCGGTTTTCAGCTCCGGTCACGCCCGCACGCGACAGCAAATAGGTGTAACCACGACCATAAGAGGCTATCTGACGCAGCAAATCATCGTCGGCATTCGGCGGGCAGATAAATATAGGTGCGACGTTATGGCGCAACGAAGCCTGGCGGAAGGGCGCAGACTCTTCCACGGGCACATCGGCAACCAGCACCGAATCGACGCCGACTTTCTCGCATTGGGCATAAAACTCATCAATACCTTTGTTAAACACCAGGTTGGCATACATCAGAAGGCCAATGGGAATATTCGGGTGTTTCTGGCGAATCAGTGCCAGCATTTCAAAACATTGTGCCGGGGTCACACCCGCCGCAAAAGCACGCAGTGTGGCGTTTTGAATCGTCGGGCCATCCGCCAGCGGGTCAGAGAAGGGGATGCCTAACTCCAGCGCGTCAGCACCGGCTTCAATTAGCGCATCGATAATTTTCAGCGACTGCTCAATGCCCGGATCACCGAGCGTGACGAAAGGAACGAATGCGCCTTCTTTGCGCTCCTTCAAACGGGCAAACAGAGTTTCATAGCGTTCCATCAGATTTCCCCTCGTGCTTTCAAAATATCGTGAACGGTGAAGATGTCTTTATCGCCGCGACCGGAAAGGTTAACCACCAGCAGCTGCTCTTTTTCCGGGTTTTCGCGCATCATTTTCAGCGCATGAGCCAGGGCATGGGAGGATTCCAGTGCCGGGATGATCCCTTCATGCAGGCACAGCGTTTTAAAGGCGTCCAGTGCTTCATCATCGGTAATTGAGACATAATCAGCGCGTCCAGTGCTGTTGAGATACGCGTGTTGCGGGCCGACAGACGGGAAATCCAGCCCGGCTGAGATGGAGTAAGATTCTTCAATCTGCCCGTCTTCTGTCTGCATCATCGGCGCTTTCATACCGAAATAGATGCCCACACGACCATGTTTCAATGGTGCACCGTGCTCGCCGGTTTCGATACCGTGACCGCCTGGTTCCACCCCAATCAGGCCAACGTCGGTTTCGTTGATGAAATCAGCAAACATCCCGATGGCATTCGAACCGCCGCCAACACAGGCGATAACGGCGTCCGGTAGGCGACCTTCTCTTTCCAGAATCTGTGCTTTGGTTTCTTCGCCAATCATCCGTTGAAACTCACGCACAATGGTCGGGTAAGGATGCGGGCCAGCTGCGGTGCCCAGCATGTAGTGCGCGGTTTCATAACTGCCGGACCAGTCGCGCAGAGCCTCGTTACAAGCATCTTTCAGCGTCGCGGAACCGCTATGTACCGGGATCACTTCCGCGCCCATTAAGCGCATACGAAAAACGTTGGGCGACTGACGTTCGACGTCTTTGGCACCCATATAAATTCGACATTTCAGGCCAAGCAGGGCGCTGGCAAGGGCAGACGCCACACCATGCTGACCGGCACCGGTTTCGGCGATGATTTCGGTTTTACCCATCCGCTTCGCCAGTAAGGCCTGACCCAGCACCTGGTTTGTTTTATGTGCGCCGCCGTGCAGTAAATCTTCACGTTTCAGGTACAACGTGGTGTTAGTGCCGGCCGTAATATTCTGGCATTTAGTCAGCGCGGTCGGGCGTCCGGCATAGTTTTTTAGCAGATCATTAAACTGCGCCTGAAATTCTGGATCTTTTTGTGCGCTGACGAAGGCTTCTTCCAGCTGGCGCAGGGCAGGCATCAGGATTTGTGGCACGTACATGCCGCCAAACTCACCAAAATACGGGTTAAGTAATGTTGTCATTGTTCCTTTCCTTAATATGCGCGCAGTGTCTGGAAAACCGAGGCCAAAAGACGTGCGTCTTTGATGCCCGGTTGCGACTCTACAGCAGAATTAAAATCAAGCCCGGCGCAGCCGGTTTGTGCCGCTTCCACGCAGTTATCTGCGCCTAAGCCACCCGCCAGCAGAACGTTGCCAAGCGATTGACCGTTTAACAGTGACCAGTCGAAACGTTGCCCGCTTCCGCCCTGGCCGTTATCGAAAACATATTTATCAACGTGCTGAAAATCGCGCGCGGGCAGGGTTTCTCCAACGCTCAATGCTTTCCAGATGGCAACGTTTGCTGGCAGAGCATCACGCAGTGCGTCGATATATTGCTGATCTTCACTGCCATGCAGTTGCACTGCCACCAGCGATAACACCTTAGCTTTGCCTGCCACATCGGCAATATCGTGATTGCGGAACACGCCAACATACTGCAACGGTGCCGCAGCCATCACTTCCTGCGCCTGTTCAACGTTGACGCAACGTGGTGATGTCGCAACAAAAATCAACCCACCGTAAATCGCGCCCGCGTCATAAGCTGCTTTAGCATCTTGCCCACGCGTCAGGCCACATACTTTATTCTCACCCAGCAACACCCGACGCACGGCGGCGTGCAAATCGTCATGGGCCATCAACGCCGAACCAATCAGAAAACCGTTAGCGAAGTGGCTTAACTCGCGCACCTGAGCGTAAGTATTGATGCCGGATTCGCTGATTACCGTCACGTTGTGCCCCAGTTTCGGCGCAAGCTCGCGGGTACGGTTGAGATCAATCGACAAATCACGCAGATCGCGGTTGTTGATGCCAACGACCTTTGCCCCCAATGCAATGGCGCGCTCCAGTTCCTCTTCATTACTGACTTCGGTCAGCACACCCATCTTCAAACTATGGGCGACGGCTGCAAGCTGGCGATACGATTCGTCGTCCAGCACTGAAAGCATTAATAAGCAGGCATCAGCCTGGTAATAGCGCGCCAGATAGATCTGGTAAGGGTCGATAATAAAGTCTTTACATAAAATCGGCTGTGGCGCGATTTGGCTGACGATGGGGAGGAAATCAAAGCTTCCCTGGAAATATTTCTCATCAGTCAGCACCGAAATTGCCGAAGCGTAATGCTTATAAATCGAGGCAATGCGTGCCGGATCGAAATCATCACGGATCACGCCTTTTGATGGCGACGCTTTCTTGCATTCCAGAATAAATGCGGTACGTGCACCCTGTAGCGCATCATAAAAATGTCGCGTGCTCGGCTGAATTTCATTCTGAAAACTGGCAAGTGGTTGCTGCTGTTTACGGGCTTCTACCCAAATCGCCTTGTCCGCGACGATTTTCGCTAAAACGGTTTGCATCATTTACCCTCGTGCCGCCAGTGCGGTGACTCTGTCGTAAGCGGAACCACTACGCAGTACCTCAAGAACGGTTTGCGCATTGGCTTGCAGATCTTCCTGGCCATGCAGGCGCATTAACATGGCGACATTCGCCGCGACGGCTGCCTCATGGGCGGCGTCGCCTTTACCTTGTAACAAACGTGTTAAAATGTCACGGTTTTCTTCCGGCGTTCCGCCTGCCAGTTGTTCCTGGTGGTAGGGCGTCAGGCCAAAATCTTCTGCGGTCAACTGATAGCTTTTAATTTCGCCATCGTGCAACTCGGCAACAATCGTTGGTGCGTGTAAAGAAACTTCATCCATTCCGCCGCTGTGCACAACCGCTGCGCGTTGATACCCCAACACGCGCAGCGTTTCGGCAATCGGCAGTACCAGCTCCGGACTATAAACACCAATTAACGCCAGCGGCGGATGCGCCGGGTTAATCAATGGCCCCAGCACGTTGAACAGAGTGCGGGTTTTCAGTTGCTGACGAACCGGCATCGCGTGGCGGAATCCGGTGTGATATTTCGGTGCAAAGAGGAAACAGACGCCTAACTCATCCAGCGCCTGGCGCGATTTATCGGCGTTCATATCAAGATTAATACCGAACGCCGCCAGCAGATCCGAAGAACCCGATTTACTGGAGACGCTGCGGTTGCCGTGTTTCGCCACTTTCAGCCCACAGGCTGCTGCAACAAAAGCACTGGCGGGGGGAAAGATGAAACTTTTTTTTCC
>NZ_AEJZ01000184.1:0-5651 GCF_000208525.1 Escherichia sp. TW14182 | reverse complement strand
CCGTGTCGATGGAGGCGCATTATAGGGAGTCGTTTCAGGAAGACAAGCGGAAAAATGCATTTTTATTTCAACCGCTCATCTTTTAATCATTACGCCGGTTTTTGCTGCTTTTTTATCGCTTGCGGCAGGTCTGCCAGGCTATTTAACACCCAATCCGCCGCGTTTTCTGCTTCAGGCGTAATAGGTTTACCCGTACGCACCAGCACTTTTGTTCCGACGTTCGCCGCAGCCGCTGCCTGCATATCTTCTAATTTATCGCCCACCATATAAGAAGCGGCCATATCAATATGCAAATAATCGCGTGCCGACAACAGCATCCCTGGATGCGGTTTACGGCAATCGCAGACCTGGCGAAACTCTTCAACACTACCCTGCGGATGATGCGGGCAATAATAGATGCCATCCAGATCGACATCGCGGTCTGCCAGCGACCAGTCCATCCACTCGGTCAGCGTTTCAAACTGTGCTTCAGTAAATTTACCGCGAGCAATGCCAGACTGGTTGGTTACTACCACCAGCGCAAAGCCCATTTTTTTTAGCTCGCGCATGGCGTCAATAACACCATCGATAAATTCAAAGTTGTCGATCTCATGGACATAGCCGTGATCGACATTAATGGTGCCATCACGGTCAAGAAAAATTGCGGGTACGCTCTTCGCCACCTTTTATAGCTCCTTAATAAGGCATGTGACGCTAGTATCGCATGTTTCGACCAGCAAGAAAGTGCTCTTCGCATAAACCTGATTGATTTAGACGTCTGGATGCCTTAACATCCATTTCATTGACGGCGTTGCCCGTTCCAGGCATTCGAAATGCCACGACTAACTTAATGACGATAATAAATAATCAATGATAAAACTTTCGAATATCACCAAAGTGTTCCACCAGGGCACCCGCACCATCCAGGCGTTGAACAACGTCAGCCTGCATGTGCCAGCTGGACAAATTTATGGCGTTATCGGTGCCTCAGGCGCGGGTAAGAGTACGCTTATACGTTGTGTAAACCTGCTGGAGCGCCCAACCGAGGGTAGCGTGCTGGTCGATGGCCAGGAACTGACTACGTTGTCAGAATCCGAGCTGACTAAAGCTCGCCGCCAGATTGGTATGATTTTCCAGCATTTTAACCTGCTCTCTTCGCGTACTGTTTTTGGCAACGTGGCTCTGCCGCTGGAGCTGGACAATACACCGAAAGACGAGATCAAACGTCGCGTGACGGAATTGCTGTCATTGGTTGGTCTTGGCGATAAGCATGATAGCTACCCGTCGAATCTTTCCGGTGGGCAGAAACAGCGTGTGGCGATTGCCCGTGCGTTAGCCAGCAATCCCAAAGTATTGCTGTGTGATGAAGCCACCAGCGCGCTGGATCCGGCAACCACACGTTCTATTCTCGAACTGCTGAAAGACATCAACCGCCGTCTGGGTTTGACGATTCTGTTGATAACCCACGAAATGGACGTTGTGAAGCGAATTTGTGATTGCGTGGCGGTCATCAGCAATGGCGAACTGATCGAGCAGGACAAGGTAAGTGAAGTGTTCTCGCATCCGAAAACGCCGCTGGCGCAAAAATTTATTCAGTCGACTCTGCATCTGGATATCCCAGAAGATTATCAGGAACGTCTGCAAGCGGAGCCATTCACTGACTGCGTACCGATGCTGCGCCTGGAGTTTACCGGTCAGTCGGTAGATGCCCCACTGCTTTCTGAAACTGCGCGTCGTTTCAACGTTAATAACAACATTATTAGCGCGCAGATGGATTACGCCGGTGGCGTTAAGTTCGGCATCATGTTGACTGAAATGCACGGCACACAACAAGATACGCAAGCCGCCATTGCCTGGCTGCAGGAACACCATGTAAAAGTAGAGGTACTGGGTTATGTCTGAGCCGATGATGTGGCTGCTGGTTCGTGGCGTATGGGAAACGCTGGCAATGACCTTCGTATCCGGTTTTTTTGGGTTTGTGATTGGTCTGCCGGTTGGCGTCCTGCTTTATGTTACTCGTCCGGGGCAAATTATTGCTAACGCGAAGCTGTACCGTACCGTTTCAGCGATTGTGAACATTTTCCGTTCCATCCCGTTCATTATCTTGCTGGTATGGATGATTCCGTTTACTCGCGTTATTGTCGGTACATCGATTGGTTTGCAGGCAGCGATTGTTCCGTTAACTGTTGGTGCAGCACCGTTTATTGCCCGTATGGTCGAGAACGCCCTGCTGGAAATCCCAACCGGGTTAATTGAAGCCTCTCGCGCAATGGGTGCCACACCAATGCAGATCGTGCGCAAAGTGCTGTTACCGGAAGCGTTACCAGGTCTGGTTAACGCCGCAACTATCACCCTGATTACCCTGGTCGGTTATTCCGCTATGGGCGGCGCAGTCGGTGCCGGTGGTTTGGGTCAGATTGGCTATCAGTATGGCTACATCGGCTATAACGCGACGGTGATGAATACGGTACTGGTATTGCTGGTCATTCTGGTTTATTTAATTCAGTTCGCAGGCGACCGCATCGTCCGGGCTGTCACTCGCAAGTAACGTTCAACACAACATAAATAATTGAAGAAGGAATAAGGTATGGCGTTCAAATTCAAAACCTTTGCGGCAGTGGGAGCCCTGATTGGATCACTGGCACTGGTAGGGTGCGGCCAGGATGAAAAAGATCCAAACCACATCAAAGTCGGCGTGATTGTCGGTGCCGAACAGCAGGTTGCAGAAGTCGCGCAGAAAGTTGCGAAAGACAAATATGGCCTGGACGTTGAGCTGGTAACCTTCAACGACTATGTTCTGCCAAACGAAGCATTGAGCAAAGGCGATATCGACGCCAACGCCTTCCAGCATAAACCGTACCTTGATCAGCAACTGAAAGATCGTGGCTACAAACTGGTCGCAGTAGGCAACACTTTTGTTTATCCGATTGCTGGTTACTCCAAGAAAATAAAATCACTGGATGAACTGCAGGATGGTTCGCAGGTTGCCGTGCCAAACGATCCAACTAACCTTGGTCGTTCACTGCTGCTGCTGCAAAAAGTGGGCTTGATCAAACTGAAAGATGGCGTTGGCCTGCTGCCGACTGTTCTTGATGTTGTTGAGAACCCAAAAAACCTGAAAATTGTTGAACTGGAAGCACCGCAACTGCCGCGTTCTCTGGACGACGCGCAAATCGCTCTGGCAGTTATCAACACCACCTATGCCAGCCAGATTGGCCTGACTCCGGCGAAAGACGGCATCTTTGTAGAAGACAAAGAGTCCCCGTATGTTAACCTGATCGTAACTCGTGAAGACAACAAAGACGCAGAGAACGTGAAGAAATTCGTGCAGGCTTATCAATCTGATGAAGTGTACGAAGCGGCAAACAAAGTGTTTAACGGCGGCGCTGTTAAAGGCTGGTAATATTTAGGCTGTTTCCACAATTTGTAATATCATTCAGGACGGGCGCTTGCCCGTCTTGTCATTTTTACAAGCGCCTGATTCAATATTGACGTTTTGATCATACATTGAGGAAATACTATGCGTGCTTTACCGATCTGTTTAGTAGCACTCATGCTAAGCGGTTGTTCCATGTTAAGCAGATCCCCTGTCGAACCCGTTCAAAGCACTGCACCCCAGCCGAAAGCGGAGCCTGCAAAACCGAAAGCACCGCGCGCCACGCCGGTCCGAATTTATACCAATGCAGAAGAATTAGTCGGCAAACCGTTCCGCGATCTCGGTGAAGTCAGTGGCGACTCTTGCCAGGCCTCTAATCAGGACTCTCCACCGAGCATTCCAACCGCGCGTAAGCGGATGCAAATCAACGCCTCTAAAATGAAAGCCAATGCTGTTTTACTGCATAGCTGTGAAGTCACCAGCGGTACGCCAGGCTGCTACCGTCAGGCTGTATGTATCGGTTCTGCGCTTAACATTACGGCGAAATGAGCAGTTTCCAGTTCGAGCAAATAGGCGTTATTCGCTCGCCCTATAAAGAAAAATTCGCCGTTCCGCGCCAGCCTGGTCTGGTAAAAAGCGCCAACGGTGAACTGCATCTCACTGCTCCCTACAACCAGGCCGATGCCGTGCGCGGCCTGGAAGCGTTCAGCCATTTATGGATCCTTTTCGTCTTTCATCAAACGATGGAAGGCGGCTGGCGTCCGACTGTGCGCCCACCGCGCCTCGGCGGTAACGCCAGAATGGGCGTTTTCGCCACACGCTCTACTTTCCGCCCTAACCCGATTGGTATGTCGCTGGTAGAACTGAAAGAGGTTGTTTGCCATAAAGACAGCGTGATTCTGAAGCTCGGTAGCCTGGATCTGGTTGATGGTACGCCAGTGGTGGATATCAAACCGTATCTCCCCTTTGCCGAATCGCTTCCCGATGCCAGTGCCAGCTATGCGCAAAGTGCGCCAACGGCAGAGATGTCTGTGACCTTTACCGCAGATGTTGAAAAGCAACTATTGATGCTGGAGAAGCGTTATCCGCAGTTAACGCTGTTTATCCGCGAAGTACTGGCGCAGGATCCGCGTCCGGCCTATCGTAAAGGTGAGGAAACGGGCAAAACCTATGCCGTCTGGCTGCATGATTTTAATGTTCGCTGGCGCGTCACCGACGCAGGTTTTGAAGTCTTTGCGCTGGAACCGCGTTAAATTCACGCCCTTCTCTTTTGACATTTCTCCTGCACTGGTAAACTAAATCACTTTTTTTTGTCCCAGGCTCACCTTGAGCCTGTTCTACCTTCCAACTGGAACCGTAACAACATGCGTACTAGCCAATACCTGCTCTCCACTCTCAAGGAGACACCTGCCGACGCCGAGGTGATCAGCCATCAGCTGATGCTACGCGCCGGGATGATCCGCAAGCTGGCCTCCGGGTTATATACCTGGCTGCCGACCGGCGTGCGCGTTCTGAAAAAAGTCGAAAACATCGTGCGTGAAGAGATGAACAACGCCGGTGCGATCGAGGTGTCGATGCCGGTGGTTCAGCCAGCCGATTTGTGGCAAGAGAGTGGTCGTTGGGAACAGTACGGTCCGGAACTGCTGCGTTTTGTTGACCGTGGCGAGCGTCCGTTCGTACTCGGCCCAACTCATGAAGAAGTTATCACTGACCTGATTCGTAACGAGCTTAGCTCTTACAAACAGCTGCCGCTGAACTTCTATCAGATCCAGACCAAGTTCCGCGACGAAGTGCGTCCGCGTTTCGGCGTCATGCGCTCCCGCGAATTCCTGATGAAAGATGCTTACTCTTTCCATACTTCTCAGGAATCCCTGCAGGAAACCTACGATGCAATGTATGCGGCCTACAGCAAAATCTTCAGCCGCATGGGGCTGGATTTCCGCGCCGTACAGGCCGACACCGGTTCTATCGGCGGCAGCGCCTCTCACGAATTCCAGGTGCTGGCGCAGAGCGGTGAAGACGATGTGGTCTTCTCCGATACCTCTGACTATGCAGCGAACATTGAACTGGCAGAAGCTATCGCGCCGAAAGAACCGCGCGCTGCTGCTACCCAGGAAATGACGCTGGTTGATACGCCTAACGCGAAAACCATCGCTGAACTGGTTGAACAGTTCAATCTGCCGATTGAGAAAACGGTTAAGACTCTGTTGGTTAAAGCGGTTGAAGGCAGTAGCTTCCCGCTGGTTGCGCTGCTGGTGCGTGGTGACCATGAGCTGAACGAAGTTAAAGCAGAAAA
>NZ_AEJZ01000185.1:0-9095 GCF_000208525.1 Escherichia sp. TW14182 | reverse complement strand
TATCAATATCAATATTTCCTTTATATAATGATATTCGTGTTATTGCGTATTTATCATAAATATTAATTTTCCTGTAAATGAGAGATCTTATTTTATTAGCGAATTTTCTATTTAGTTCATTGGCAAGGATTTTCTGTTTGTCTATTTTTTCCAATGCATCTTTGAAAAAGACGTTAAAGCAGCGCGAAATATGTTGACAATAATGCTTATGCAGAGAGTGATAATTCTTGATTAAATCATTAAAACCGTCAGGGGTCATGAAATTAATTTTTGAGGATACGGATTCACCATTGATTATATAGTTGCTTATATATATTTGTGAATTCACTTCATTGGGTGCGATATGTTCATCTGAACAATCAAGTGTTATTAAATTGCTATCTATTATTGATAGTAGATGAAAGAAATAAACACATCTTTCTTTTTTTCTTTTAGACAATGAACTAATTTCATATGATTGTGATTTCATTAATGACGTAATTGAGTTAAATATGTTTTTATCGTTATCGGGCTTGCCATTCTTTTTTGACATTTCTTGGAAAGCAAAAACTTGTTTGTGAGGCTCAAATAGTTTTTCGTAAAGTTCGCCTGTTGGGACAGCTTCTTTTATTAATTTTTCTTCTTGTAATTGATAGTCTATTATTGGATGATTGGACCAATACTGTAATGGTTCCAACTCAATATTAGGATCGCTTTTATTGAATTCTTTCGTGAGTAAAGCCCAAATTTTTTCGTCGTTTTTTTTACAGCTTATTATTAGTGAAGTATAAACATAGATATCTTCTATCTTGGTGGCTTTATAGGCAATGATATCAATTTCTCTGGCTATTTTTGCCACATCATCAATATAATACTTGTTGTTTATTACATTCCATTTGTTGCTGATCAATATCTTTGATATCTTGTTTTCCAAGATAAAGCCTGTGGATTTAATATTTTCAGAAAAAATTGTTAGGTCCATTTATACTCCTCTATTGATTGCCTTGATTTATACAATCGCTCATGGTTTATCTATTTATAAATGCCTATCACGCTGCAATTGCCTTATATTTCTGCGTCTGAACGTAATCTCCCCACCACTGCATCAGCTCTGTTCTCTCAGCAAGATACTCAGCACGATTGTAAGCGGCTATGATTTCGTTGTTCTTAGTATGAGCTAAGGCTGATTCAAGCACCTCTGTTCTAAATTTACCACTTTCTTCAGCAGCCGTTCTTGCTATAGAGCGCATTCCGTGAGCAACCAGTTCACCACCGAATCCCATACGGATAATTGCAGCATTGGCTGTTTGTTCATGCATGTGGTTAAGAGGGGCCTTAATACTTGGGAAAACCCACTCTCTATGACCACTGATCGGTTTAATTGACTCAAGGATGCGCATAGCTTCTTTGCTCAGAGGAATCTTGTGAGGGCGCTTCATCTTCATAAACTCACCGGGGATGTTCCAGAATCGATTATCTTCGTCTATATCACTCCACCGAGCGCGGACAGCTTCTCCCGGACGAACCCACGTAAGGAGTTGCCACTCAATTAGAAGACGTGTTTCGAGTCGTATAGAAGCGTTAGATAGAGCAATTAAGAATCGGGGTAAATCATCTGGTGGTAAAGCTGGCATATTTTGCTTCTTGGGTTTGCTGAATCTCTGACCGAGATTGTCAGCAGGATTGAACTCAATAAGTTCTTCTGTCGCAGCCCAACGAAAAATTTCATTTAGGCGTGAAATGATACGGCGTAGTGTTTCCAGCACGCCTCGTTGTTCTATGGGGTCAAGGTGTTGTTTTAAGAGCTTGGGACGGATCTCTTTGATCGGAACGTTGCCTAAGCCGGGGAAGATATTTCGTTCAAGGCTCCGCCAGATATCTTCTGCATGGTCTGTAGAGATACCAGAAGTCTTGACCTTCTCATCTAACCATTTCCTAGCAACCGCCTGTAGCGTGTGCTCAGTGGCATTCTTAAGGGCATTGGCTTTATCGTTGTTGTGAATCTGCGGATCGATACCACTTGTAAGCAATGACAAGTATTCATCACGTAAAGCCCGAGCTTTGGCAAGTGTGAGATGAGGGTAGGTTCCTAAGCTCATCTTTGTTCGCTTCTTACTTACTGGCACTGCATACCTGAAATACCAATTTTTCTTACCACCCTTTGATAGGGGAGCGATTCGTAGCATCAGGCCATCACCGTCAAAAAGGTTGATTTCCTTTTCTGCGGGCTTGGTATTTTTGATTTCAGTGTCAGTGAGTTTCTTAGCGATCTTTGCCATTTTAGGACCCTCGATTTTGGGACCCTTTGCGTTGGGTCCTAAAAAGGGTGCCATAACGTGTAGCTTCTAGCAAATCTCAGTAGACTTCTGTAGACGTAAAAAAGCCCGCAAGGCTGGTTCCATGCGGGCTTAGTAGACTTCAGTATACTTCAAACAACTAAAAAGTGGTGGAGCTGGCGGGAGTTGAACCCGCGTCCGAAATTCCTACATCCTCGGCACTACATGCTTAGTCTGTCTTTACATTCGCTTGCCAGCTGCGGACGGACACGCCACTAACAAACTAGCCTGATTAAGTTTTAACGCTTCAACCCCAGGCAGGGCTTCCACGCGATCTCTTTTGGGTTTGACCTCTCTTGATCCCCGTCCTAAGAGCGGAGGCTAGGGAGAGAGGGCTCTAAGCAGGTTATTAAGCTGCTAAAGCGTAGTTTTCGTCGTTTGCGACTATTTTTTGCGGCTTTTTACGAGGCCAACCGCCCCTCGGCATGCACCTTGGGTTTCGCAAATCCCGTCGAATCCAGAATCAGCCCCAATGTGTAACGGCGAGTATACCAGATTTGTGAGCGTCATGACCAGCCCCAATGGCGTTATCGTTCAGGATTTAGCGCCCGCGTAGCATGATTTTTATTCGATTAAGCAAAGGGATGACGACATCTGTATCAAATATGATAGCCGATAAGATGTGCATTCGCGCCACCGGAGAGGGAGGCGCGGTGAGGATCTGCAGTATATGTGATGCAGGTTTAACGGTGAGCGTTTTTCATGATACGCGCTTTATCAACCTGCCATTCACGTTCTTTAATGTCGGAACGTTTATCGTGCTGTTTCTTACCTTTCGCGACGCCGATTTTCACTTTGCACCAGGCATTTTTCCAGTACAGAGAGAGCGCCACTACGGTATAGCCTTCACGATTGACGCGACCATATAATGAGTCCAGTTCGCGCTGATTGAGAAGTAACTTGCGGGTACGAGTAGGATCGCACACCACATGTGTGGAAGCCACAGCCATCGGCGTGATATTTGCGCCAAACAGGAACGCTTCTCCGTCGCGCAGAAGGACATAGCTGTCGCTAATATTGGCTTTTCCTGCGCGCAGGGATTTAACTTCCCAGCCTTGCAGGGCAAGTCCCGCTTCGAACTCTTCTTCAATAAAGTATTCGTGACGGGCGCGCTTGTTAAGCGCGATGGTCGCTGAACCAGGTTTATGTGCTTTTTTCTTCGTCATAAGCGTCGTGAATCATCGGTAATCTGAAATCGAAAATACCCCATATCAATCCTGCGGGGGACAAGGCTCTATCTTAGCATGAACACGATGTTACCCAGCGCCGGGATAGCGTTTTTTTTACAGCAGGATAAATGATATTATTTGTTGGATTTTTGTTGATGGAATTTGTTATGCCTCAAATTAGCCGGACCGCACTCGTTCCCTACAGCGCGGAGCAAATGTATCAGTTAGTGAATGACGTTCAGTCTTATCCTCAGTTTTTGCCAGGTTGTACTGGAAGTCGGATTCTGGAGTCCACTCCTGGACAGATGACCGCTGCGGTAGATGTCTCTAAGGCTGGGATCAGCAAAACGTTTACTACCCGCAACCAGTTGACCAGTAACCAAAGTATTCTGATGAATCTGGTTGATGGGCCGTTCAAGAAATTGATCGGCGGCTGGAAGTTTACACCGTTGAGTCCGGAAGCGTGCCGTATCGAGTTTCACCTCGACTTTGAGTTTACTAATAAGTTGATTGAACTCGCCTTCGGTCGCGTGTTTAAAGAGCTGGCGGCTAATATGGTGCAGGCTTTCACCGTGCGAGCAAAAGAGGTTTATAGTGCCAGGTAAAATTGCTGTAGAGGTAGCTTACGCGTTACCAGAGAAGCAGTATTTGCAGCGTGTAACATTGCAGGAGGGCGCGACGGTTGAAGAGGCAATTCGCGCAAGTGGTTTGCTGGAATTACGTACAGATATCGATTTAACTAAAAATAAAGTCGGCATTTACAGTCGTCCGGCAAAACTGAGCGATATCGTGCGCGAGGGCGATCGAGTAGAGATTTATCGACCACTGATTGCCGATCCGAAAGAGCTTCGTAGACAGCGCGCAGAAAAATCGGCGAATAAATAGCAGGCAGAAAAAAGGTGCTCACTGAGCACCTTTTTTAATCGCTATAAACAGCAAGTTTTATTCGTTGCCACTCAGCGCAGGTTTGTTATCAATATTGGTCAACACACCGCTGCTGTTAAAGGTCAGCGTCAGAGTTTGCTGCGTTACACCTTCATGGCCTGGTTGCTGGCGGAAGACATAGAACCAGGTATTCGTACCAAATGGATCGGACATCAGCGGTGTACCCAATGCGTACGCAACTTGTTGTTGCGTCATGCCAACGCGTATTTTGGACACGTCGTTAGCGGTCAGATAGTTCCCCTGGTTGATGTCAGGACGGTAAACCACTCGCTCCAGAGTGGAACAGCCTGCGGTCAACATCAATAGTACTGCTGCTGCAGCAGTCAGCGTTTTACAGCGCATAGTGATTTGATTCCTTTTCGGGCCCGAGCAGTACGTGGCTCATCTGTAATATGCCGATGATAATAGACCTTTCATCACTTTAAAACCTTTTGCTTTCCGGTCTTACGGCGTTTTGCTGTTTATTCTGACCGTGAAGCAGGAAAAAAGTTTACGCTGCCAGTAGTTCTTTCGCGTTCGCCAGCGTGTTGCGTGTGACTTCACTGCCGCCAAGTAGGCGCGCCAGCTCTTGTAACCGCGCCTTTTTATCCAGGGATTGCATATGCGTTTCGGTCATAGCGCCATCGGTTTCTTTGCTGACAAAATAGTGTTGATGACCGCATCCTGCAACTTGTGGCAGGTGGGTAACACACATCACCTGGGTTGATTCACCAAGCTGACGTAGCAGTTTGCCGACAACTGCCGCTGTCGGACCGCTAATCCCCACATCCACTTCATCGAAAATAAGCGCCGGGGTTTCCATTTTACGCGCGGTGATGACCTGAATTGCCAGTGCGATACGGGACAATTCACCACCGGAGGCGACTTTGGCAATGGGCTGCATCGGCTGACCTGGGTTGGTGGTTACCCGAAACTCAATACGATCAGCGCCGTCAGTGCCCAGGTGATGTTCGTCAAATTTAACATCAATCGTAAACTGGCCATGCGGCATGGAGAGCGCCTGCATACTGTCGGTGATCAGGTGCGCCAGCTCAGTTGCATAGTGCTGGCGTTGCAGGTGTAATGCGCGCGCCGTTTCCAGCGCCTGCTGATGATGTTTCGTTACCGCCAATGCGAGTGTTTCTTGCGAGTCAGCTTGATCGTCCAGTTGCTGCTGTTCTTCCAGTAGCGACTGGTAATACTGTGGCAATGCCTCAGGGCTGACGTGATGTTTACGTGCCAGCGAAATCTGTTTGGAGATGCGCTGTTCAAGTTCAAACAAGCGGTTAGGGTCGAGATCCAGACGATCGCAGTAGTGGCGTAATTCGTCACTGGCTTCGGCAATCTGGATAGTAGCCTCTTCCAGCATATCAAGTACGCCGGACAGTTTGCTGTCCATACCAATCAATTCGCTGACCAGTTGTTTAGCGGTGTAAAGCTGGCTTTGCAGGTTCGCATCTTCACCGTCGGCCATTAATGCCAATGCATTCTGGCTGGTCGTAAGCAATTGACCGCTGTTAGCCAGACGTTTGTACTCTTCGTCGATTTGTTCAAACTCGCCGGGCTGCGGATTAAATTCGTTTAATTCTTTTAATTGGTATTGCAGTAGTTCAGCTCGGGCGGCGCGTTCCTGACTGAGTTGTTGATGATGCGCGAGGTCACGGCAGCTTTGATGCCACAACTGATAACGTGCGGTCATTTCCTGGAGCAGAGACGTTTCATTGGCGTAGCCATCAAGCAGGAATTTCTGATGCTCAGGTTTGGTGAGTAACTGATGAGCGTGTTGACCATGGATCTGAATCAGCAACTGACCCAGTTCGCGTAGCTGAGACAGCGGAACAGCCGTACCGTTGATAAAACCACGAGAGCGACCATCACTACTGATAACACGACGAAGCAGGCATTCGTGGCCATCTTCCAGTTGGTTTTCTTCCAGCCAGTGCAGTGCTGCGGGCGTATCTTTCAGTGAAAAACGGGCGCACAGATCAGCGCGGGCAGCGCCGGTACGCACCATGTCGGCTTCAGCACGACCACCGAGACACAGGCCGAGAGCATCTATCGCAATAGATTTACCCGCGCCGGTCTCGCCGGTTATTACGGTCATGCCGCTGTGAAAATCAATCTCAAGCTCACGAACGATAGCAAAATTGCTGATGGTCAGTTGTGCCAACATAGTTGTTTTCCTGTATGAAAAACCATTACTGTTATTGTGTACAGTATAAACTGGTTTTATATACAGTAAAGAGGCTGGCATAAAATTAGAATAATTTTTTTGACCAGCCGAGTTTGGTACTTAATGTATTGAAATAGCTGTAATCTTTCGGATGAATTAGATTCAGATGGTAATCACAGCGACGAATCAGGACATCTTCACCTTCCTGAATCGGCAGTGCTATCTGACTGTCACAACTGATTTCCAGGTCGTTACGTCGATGCGAAAAACGCAGGCGGATCGTGCTGCTGCTGTTTATGACCAGTGGTCGCGCTGACAACGTATGCGGGAACATGGGCACCAGGGTAATCGCATCCAGAGAGGGGGTCAGAATTGGGCCACCCGCCGACAGAGAATAGGCGGTAGAGCCTGTAGGTGTCGAAATAATCAGTCCATCAGATCGCTGAGAAAACGCAAAGATCTCGTCGATGTACACTTCGAACTCAATCATATGCGCCACTTTGCCAGGATGTAGTACCACTTCATTAATCGCGGTGCTGATGCGTTTCTGGCAATCTTGCTGACAGACCTGCGCTTCCAGCAAAAAACGTTTCTCGCTGATGTAATGACCTTCCAGCACATCGGCTAATTGTTGCTGGGCGTTATCGGGATCAAGGTCAGTCAGGAAACCCAGGTTGCCACGGTTGATTCCAATAACTTTAATATCGTAACGGGCGAGCGTGCGCGCCGCGCCCAGCATATTACCGTCGCCACCAACGACTACCGCGAGATCAGCCAGTTGCCCAATCTCCGCGAGCGTACCAGTTTTCACATTCTTCAGTTGTAGTTCGTGAGCGATTTGCTGCTCGACGATGACCTCGTAACCTTTTGTGCACAGCCAGCGGTAGAGCATTTCATGTGTTGTCAGTGCAGTAGGGTGCCGTGGGTGTCCCACAATGCCAATACACTTGAAATGATTATTCATTTTTCCGAGGTCCTTGTTGCGAAGATTGATGACAATGTGAGTGCTTCCCTTGAAACCCTGAAACTGATCCCCATAATAAGCGAAGTTAGCGAGATGAATGCGAAAAAAACGCGGAGAAATTCATGAGTAGTAAAGAACAGAAAACGCCTGAGGGGCAAGCCCCGGAAGAAATTATCATGGATCAGCACGAAGAGATTGAGGCAGTTGAGCCAGACGCTTCTGCTGAGCAGGTGGATCCGCGCGATGAAAAAATTGCGAATCTCGAAGCTCAGTTGGCTGAGGCTCAGACCCGTGAACGTGACGGCATTTTGCGCGTAAAAGCGGAAATGGAAAACCTGCGTCGTCGTACTGAACTGGATATCGAAAAAGCGCATAAATTCGCGCTGGAAAAATTCATCAACGAATTGCTGCCGGTGATTGATAGTCTGGATCGCGCGCTGGAAGTGGCTGATAAAGCTAATCCGGATATGTCTGCGATGGTTGAAGGCATTGAGCTGACGCTGAAGTCGATGCTGGATGTAGTACGTAAGTTTGGCGTTGATGTGATTGCCGAAACTAACGTGCCGCTGGACCCGAATGTGCATCAGGCTATCGCAATGGTGGAATCTGATGATGTAGCGCCGGGTAACGTACTGGGCATTATGCAGAAAGGTTATACGCTGAACGGTCGTACGATTCGCGCGGCGATGGTTACTGTAGCGAAAGCAAAAGCTTAATTACTGTTTTCGTAATAAATTACGGCCCGGCATGTGAATGCTGGGCCGTTTTCGTTACTCCGCCACACTCTCGCGCAGCGGTTTCACAGGAAAAACTTTTACCTGCTTAATCATATTGTCCTGTACGTCGAGAATATCGATATCGTACTCGCCAATACGCACGCGAGTGCCTGCGACAGGAATCTCTTCCAGTGCTTCCAGAATGACGCCATTAACCGTGCGTGCATCGTCTTCCGGCAGATGCCAGTTAAAGGCTTTGTTGATTTCTCGCACGTTGGCGGTGCCATCAATAATCACCGAACCGTCGTTTTGCGGAGTGACTTCTTCGGCAAGCGTTGGCGACATCGACGTGGTGAAATCGCCGACAATCTCTTCCAGAATATCTTCAACCGTCACCAGCCCCTGAATATCGCCGTATTCGTTGACAACCAGGCCGACTTTCTTTTTATTGCGTTGAAATTTAACTAATTGGGTACTGAGCGGCGTGCCTTCCGGCACAAAATAGATTTCGTCCGCAGCGCGCAGCATAGTTTCTTTAGTGAACTCTTTTTTCTCCGACATGAGCCGCCAGGCTTCACGCACACGCAACATGCTGATAGCGTCGTCCAGCGAGTCGCGGTACAGCACTATGCGCCCGTGAGGAGAGTGGGAGAGCTGACGGAGAATCGATTTCCAGTCATCGTTGATATCAATACCGATAATTTCACTGCGCGGCACCATGATGTCATCAACGGTCATTTTTTCCAGATCGAGTACCGACAGCAGCATATCCTGGTTACGACGGGAAATTTGTGACCGCGATTCGTGCACAATGGTGCGCAACTCTTCTTTACT
>NZ_AEJZ01000186.1:0-657 GCF_000208525.1 Escherichia sp. TW14182 | reverse complement strand
TGACGGGGGGCAGGTGTCAGATGAATCTGTGACTGACGATGCATCTTCCAGAAGATTTCTGGCTGTGTTCAGCCGGTTTTCCAGTTCCGACAGTCGTTTTTCTGCCTGTCGGATCTGATTTTCAAGCTTATGACGCTTTTTCTCTGAACTCTGGCCGAACAACATGCGACGCAACCTGTCGAGTTGCGCTTTCAGCCGTTCAATTTCCTGCTCATAGCCCGCGACCTGACAGGCATACTGGCGAAGCCGACTCTGTTGCGTACGCAACATGGCTTTAAGCAGTTCAATATCGTCGGGGAGTTCATTGTTCATTCCCTTGTTTTATCATGGGTTATATCCGGATGCCAGGCCGTTCTGTCCGTTTGGGATGTTGCCACGCGATCCCCTCCAGTAGCATGGATAACTGAGCTGGCGTCAGGTGCACTTTCCCTTCCCGGGTCACTGGCCAGACGAAGCGGCCCCGTTCCAGGCGTTTGGCGAACAGGCATAACCCGTCACGATCGGCCCACAGTATTTTCACCATTTTGCCACTGCGGCCCCGGAAGACGAAGATATGCCCGGAGAACGGGTCATCTTTCAGCGTGTTCTGCACCTTCGAAGCCAGGCCGTTGAAGCCACAACGCATATCTGTGATGCCAGCGATGATCCAGATTCTGG
>NZ_AEJZ01000187.1:0-19039 GCF_000208525.1 Escherichia sp. TW14182 | reverse complement strand
GATGCGACGCTGGCGCGTCTTATCCGGCCTACAATTTCTTACTCGCTCTGAAACTTATTTAAACCCTTTCTGCTGCTTAATCAGCTCATACGCCTGCTGAATTTCCTGCGCTTTCTGCTTCGCCATCTCCATCATCTCTGGCGGCAAACCTTTCGCCACCAGCTTATCCGGATGGTGTTCGCTCATCAGCTTACGGTAGGCTCGTTTAATGGTGGTTGCATCGTCCGTCGGCTTCACGCCCAGCACGTTACAGGCATCTTCCAGTGTCGGGCCACGCTGCGCTTGCTGCCAGTTACCACCGCCAGATTGCTGCTGATAACCGCCGCCAAATTGCGCCCCACCCTGCATCATGCGCAGAAACTGGTCAAACTGGGCGCGGGAGATCCCTAACTCTTCAGCAATCACATACAACACCGCCCGTTCATTCGGGTGCAGTGAACCATCAGCAAACGCCGCCTGAATCTGGATCTCCAGAAACATACGAATTAAGTCGAAACGACCAAAGCAAACACTGCGAAACTGACGCATCTTTTCGCGCAGCGGGTAATTGTCTGATTTTCCCACCCGAAATGCATTTTGCGCCGCAGTACGGGAAGCACCGTGTAAATTCATCCGATCCATGAGCAATGTGGCAATATGAATATCAGCCTCAGTAACACGTCCTTTGGATTTGGTTAAATGCCCCATTACTTCAAAAGTGGTGGCAAAAAACAGCGCCTGACGCTCGCGCTGGTTGGCGAACCACGCCATTTTGCGGCTGCGGGCTTTATCAAACATATGGCCGATTAACAGACCTAATACAACGCCCCAAAAGCCGCCGCCCATCAGTAAGGCCACGGCCACGCCAATGATTTTTCCCCAATACTGCATATATTCCCCAAATCGACACACGGATATCAGGGCTATCTCCCACAATATAAAGGTGCTTTTACCGTTTTCCGGCTGCGGTCAATTGTGGGACATCGCCTATAATTTGCATTATCATACCTGTCATTCAATGCCGTGCCTAACACCACTGACGCTATTCGGACAGGATTAACACTAGCGTAGAGATGACGAGTACGTTAGTCTCTGACCGTTTGTCACGCGCAACGTTACCGATGATGGAACAATAAAATCAACGTATGAAAAAACGTATCCCCACTCTCCTGGCCACCATGATTGCCACCGCCCTTTATAGTCAACAGGGACTGGCAGCCGACCTCGCCTCACAGTGCATGTTGGGCGTGCCAAGCTATGACCGTCCTCTGGTACAGGGCGATACTAACGACTTACCCGTGACGATTAATGCTGACCACGCAAAGGGGAATTACCCCGATGACGCCGTGTTTACTGGCAGCGTAGATATCATGCAGGGTAACAGCCGTCTGCAGGCCGACGAAGTGCAGCTCCATCAAAAAGAGGCACCAGGACAACCGGAGCCGATACGTACTGTTGATGCGCTCGGTAATGTCCATTACGACGATAACCAGGTGATCCTCAAAGGGCCGAAAGGCTGGGCGAATCTGAACACCAAAGATACCAACGTCTGGGAAGGTGATTACCAGATGGTGGGTCGCCAGGGTCGTGGTAAAGCGGACCTGATGAAACAACGTGGCGAAAACCGCTACACCATTCTGGATAACGGTAGCTTTACTTCCTGTTTGCCAGGTTCCGATACCTGGAGCGTGGTAGGTAGCGAAATTATTCATGACCGCGAAGAACAAGTTGCGGAGATCTGGAACGCCCGCTTTAAAGTGGGTCCGGTTCCGATCTTTTACAGCCCGTATTTGCAGTTGCCGGTGGGTGATAAACGCCGTTCTGGTTTCTTGATCCCGAACGCCAAATACACCACCACCAACTACTTTGAGTTCTATCTGCCATATTACTGGAACATCGCGCCAAATATGGATGCCACCATCACGCCGCATTATATGCATCGTCGTGGCAACATCATGTGGGAGAACGAATTCCGTTATCTCACCCAGGCAGGCGCAGGCTTGATGGAACTGGATTATCTGCCTTCGGATAAAGTCTATGAAGATGAACATCCAGAAGATAGCAATTCACGCCGTTGGTTGTTCTACTGGCAACACTCCGGAGTGATGGACCAGGTTTGGCGCTTTAACATCGACTACACCAAAGTCAGCGACCCGACCTATTTCAACGATTTTGATAATAAATATGGTTCCAGTACCGATGGTTATGCCACGCAAAAATTCAGCGTGGGCTATGCGGTGCAGAACTTTGACGCCACGCTTTCAACCAAACAATTCCAGGTCTTTGACGATAACAGTGGCAACAGCTACGCCGCTGAACCGCAGTTAGACGTCAATTACTACCATAACGATCTCGGTCCGTTTGATACCCGCATCTATGGTCAGGCTGTGCATTTTGTAAATACCAATAGCAATATGCCAGAAGCCACACGTCTGCACCTTGAACCGACAATCAATCTTCCGTTGTCGAATAACTGGGGGAGTCTGAATACCGAAGCCAAACTGATGGCGACGCATTATCAACAGACCAATCTTGACTGGTATAACAGCAACCCACAAAACAATAAGTTGGCAGATTCTGTTAACCGTGTAATGCCGCAATTCAAAGTTGACGGCAAAATGGTCTTTGAACGCGATATGGAAATGCTGGCACCGGGTTACACCCAGACGCTGGAACCGCGCGCGCAATACCTGTATGTGCCGTATCGCGATCAGAGCGATATCTACAACTACGACTCGTCTCTGCTGCAATCTGACTACTCTGGCCTGTTCCGGGACCGGACTTACGGTGGTCTTGACCGTATTGCTTCGGCTAACCAGGTGACGACCGGTGTCACAACTCGCGTATATGATGACGCAGCCGTTGAACGTTTTAATATTTCCGTTGGTCAAATCTACTACTTCACGGAGTCTCGCACCGGCGATGACAACATAACATGGGAGAATGACGACAAAACGGGCTCACTGGTATGGGCAGGCGATACCTACTGGCGCATCTCCGAACGCTGGGGATTGCGTGGCGGCATTCAGTACGATACTCGTCTGGATAACGTAGCCACCAGTAACACCAGCATTGAATACCGTCGGGATGAAGACCGTCTGGTACAGCTGAACTACCGCTACGCCAGCCCGGAATATATTCAGGCTACGCTGCCTAAGTACTATTCCACCGCCGAGCAGTACAAAAACGGTATTTCGCAGGTAGGCGCTGTCGCCAGCTGGCCAATCGCCGATCGTTGGTCAATTGTCGGGGCTTACTACTACGACACCAATGCGAACAAGCAAGCCGACTCAATGTTAGGCGTGCAATACAGCTCCTGCTGCTATGCGATTCGCGTCGGTTACGAGCGGAAGCTGAACGGTTGGGATAACGATAAACAACATGCGGTATATGACAACGCAATCGGCTTTAACATCGAACTTCGCGGCCTGAGTTCCAACTACGGTCTGGGTACGCAAGAGATGCTGCGTTCGAACATTCTGCCGTATCAAAACTCTTTGTGATTTGTTGATTTACCACGTAATCCGCAGTGCGGTTAATTGAAATGGAAAAAGTATGAAGAACTGGAAAACGCTGCTTCTCGGTATCGCGATGATCGCGAACACCAGTTTCGCTGCCCCCCAGGTAGTCGATAAAGTCGCAGCCGTCGTCAATAACGGCGTCGTGCTGGAAAGCGACGTTGATGGATTAATGCAGTCGGTAAAAATGAATGCCGCCCAGGCAAGGCAGCAACTTCCTGATGACGCGACGCTGCGCCACCAAATCATGGAGCGTTTGATCATGGATCAAATCCTCTTGCAGATGGGGCAGAAAATGGGAGTGAAAATCTCCGATGAGCAGCTCGATCAGGCGATTGCCAATATTGCCAAACAGAACAATATGACGCTGGATCAGATGCGCAGCCGTCTGGCCTACGATGGTCTGAACTACAACACCTATCGTAACCAGATCCGCAAAGAGATGATTATCTCTGAAGTGCGTAACAACGAAGTGCGTCGTCGCATCACCATCCTGCCGCAGGAAGTTGAAGCTCTGGCGCAACAAGTCGGTAATCAAAACGATGCCAGCACTGAGCTGAACTTAAGCCACATCCTGATCCCGCTGCCGGAAAACCCGTCTTCTGAGCAGGTAAACGAAGCGGAAACACAGGCGCGTGCCATTGTCGATCAGGCGCGTAATGGCGCTGATTTCGGTAAACTGGCGATCGCTCACTCTGCCGATCAGCAGGCGCTGAACGGCGGCCAGATGGGCTGGGGTCGCATTCAGGAACTGCCGGGAATTTTCGCCCAGGCATTAAGCACCGCGAAGAAAGGCGATATTGTTGGTCCGATTCGTTCTGGCGTTGGCTTCCATATCCTGAAAGTTAACGATCTGCGCGGCGAAAGCAAAAATATTTCGGTAACCGAAGTTCATGCTCGCCATATTCTGCTGAAACCGTCGCCGATCATGACTGACGAACAGGCTCGCGTAAAACTGGAGCAAATTGCAGCGGACATCAAGAGTGGTAAAACCACGTTTGCCGCTGCGGCGAAAGAGTTCTCTCAGGATCCAGGCTCTGCCAACCAGGGCGGCGATCTCGGCTGGGCTACGCCAGATATTTTCGATCCGGCCTTCCGTGACGCGTTGACCCGCCTGAACAAAGGTCAAATGAGCGCACCGGTTCACTCTTCATTCGGCTGGCATTTAATCGAACTGCTGGATACCCGTAATGTCGATAAAACCGACGCTGCGCAGAAAGATCGTGCTTATCGTATGCTGATGAACCGTAAGTTCTCGGAAGAAGCAGCAAGCTGGATGCAGGAACAACGCGCCAGCGCCTACGTTAAAATCCTGAGCAACTAATGGTTAAAACCCAACGTGTTGTGATCACTCCCGGCGAGCCAGCCGGGATTGGCCCGGACTTAGTTGTCCAGCTTGCACAGCGTGAGTGGCCGGTCGAACTGGTTGTTTGTGCCGATGCCACTCTCCTTACTGACCGGGCAGCGATGCTCGGTTTGCCGCTTAATCTCCGCCCTTACTCCCCAGACTCCCCTGCACAACCGCAAACTGCGGGCACATTAACGCTACTTCCTGTCGCGCTACGTGCACCTGTGACTGCGGGGCAATTAACGGTTGAAAATGGGCATTACGTGGTAGAGACGCTGGCGCGAGCGTGTGATGGCTGTCTGAACGGTGAATTTGCCGCGCTGATTACCGGCCCCGTGCATAAAGGCGTCATTAACGACGCTGGCATTCCGTTTACCGGTCATAC
The DNA here is from genome assembly GCF_000208525.1 of Escherichia sp. TW14182. Classification (NCBI taxonomy): domain Bacteria; kingdom Pseudomonadati; phylum Pseudomonadota; class Gammaproteobacteria; order Enterobacterales; family Enterobacteriaceae; genus Escherichia; species Escherichia sp. TW14182. Next base: position 13,809 of record NZ_AEJZ01000187.1, on the reverse strand, counting down.
CGAGTTTTTCGAAGAGCGTTCGCAGGCAAAAAAAGTCGTGATGATGCTGGCAACCGAAGAACTTCGCGTGGCGCTGGCAACGACGCATTTACCGCTGCGCGATATCGCTGACGCCATCACCCCGCCCCTGCTGCATGAAGTCATTTCTATTTTGCATCACGATTTGCAAACCAAATTTGGTATTGCTGAGCCGCGCATTCTGGTCTGTGGCCTGAATCCGCACGCGGGCGAAGGCGGTCATATGGGCACGGAAGAGATAGACACCATCATTCCGGTGCTCGACGAGTTACGGGCGCAGGGTATGAAACTCAACGGGCCTTTGCCTGCCGATACCCTGTTTCAGCCTAAATATCTCGACAACGCCGACGCGGTGCTGGCGATGTACCACGATCAGGGTCTTCCCGTGCTAAAATACCAGGGCTTCGGGCGCGGTGTGAATATTACGCTGGGCCTGCCCTTTATTCGCACATCAGTGGACCACGGCACCGCGCTGGAACTGGCGGGACGTGGCAAAGCCGATGTCGGCAGTTTTATTACGGCGCTTAATCTCGCCATCAAAATGATTGTTAATACCCAATGAATAAACGAGTCCACCAGGGCCACTTAGCCCGTAAACGCTTCGGGCAAAACTTTCTCAACGATCAGTTCGTGATCGACAGCATTGTTTCTGCCATTAACCCGCAGAAGGGTCAGGCGATGGTCGAAATCGGCCCCGGTCTGGCAGCGTTGACCGAGCCAGTCGGCGAACGTCTGGATCAACTGACAGTCATCGAACTTGACCGCGATTTGGCGGCACGTCTGCAAACGCATCCATTCTTAGGCCCGAAACTGACGATTTATCAGCAGGATGCGATGACCTTTAACTTCGGTGAGCTGGCTGAGAAAATGGGTCAGCCGCTACGAGTTTTCGGTAACCTGCCGTATAACATCTCCACGCCGTTGATGTTCCATCTGTTTAGCTATACTGATGCCATTGCCGACATGCACTTTATGTTGCAAAAAGAGGTGGTGAATCGTCTGGTTGCAGGACCGAACAGCAAAGCGTATGGTCGATTAAGCGTCATGGCGCAATATTATTGCAACGTGATCCCGGTGCTGGAAGTACCGCCATCGGCCTTTACACCACCACCAAAAGTGGATTCCGCCGTCGTGCGCCTGGTTCCTCATGCAACGATGCCTTACCCGGTTAAAGATGTTCGCGTGTTAAGCCGTATCACCACCGAAGCCTTTAACCAGCGTCGTAAAACCATTCGTAACAGCCTCGGCAACCTGTTTAGCGTCGAGGTGTTAACGGGAATGGGCATCGACCCGGCGATGCGAGCGGAAAATATCTCTGTCGCGCAATATTGCCAGATGGCGAACTATCTGGCGGAGAACGCGTCTTTGCAGGAGAGTTAACGATGATCAATTCGCCCCGAGTGTGTATTCAGGTTCAAAGTGTTTACATTGAAGCACAATCTTCACCTGATAATGAACGTTACGTTTTTGCTTATACCGTAACCATACGCAACCTGGGGCGAGCGCCAGTGCAGTTGTTGGGGCGTTACTGGCTGATCACCAACGGCAATGGCCGTGAAACCGAAGTCCAGGGCGAAGGTGTGGTGGGCGTTCAGCCGCATATCGCCCCTGGCGAAGAGTACCAGTACACCAGCGGTGCGATAATCGAAACACCGATGGGCACCATGCAGGGTCACTACGAAATGATCGATGAAAATGGCGTTCCATTCAGCATCGACATTCCTGTATTTCGACTCTCCGTTCCAATACTCATTCATTAAAATAATATGGCGACATACCTTATTGGCGACGTTCATGGTTGTTACGATGAACTGATCGCTTTGCTGCATAAAATAGAATTTACCCCTGGGAAAGATACCCTCTGGCTGACGGGTGACCTGGTCGCTCGCGGGCCTGGTTCGCTTGATGTTCTGCGCTATGTAAAATCCTTAGGCGACAGCGTGCGTCTGGTGCTGGGTAATCACGATCTGCATCTGCTGGCGGTATTCGCCGGGATCAGCCGTAATAAACCGAAAGACCGCCTGACACCGCTGCTGGAAGCGCCCGACGCTGATGAGCTGCTTAACTGGCTGCGTCGCCAACCTCTGCTGCAAATCGACGAAGAGAAAAAGCTGGTGATGGCTCACGCGGGGATCACGCCGCAGTGGGACTTAGAGACTGCTAAAGAGTGTGCTCACGACGTAGAAGCAGTATTGTCGAGTGACTCCTATCCTTTCTTCCTCGACGCCATGTACGGCGACATGCCAAACAACTGGACGCCAGAGTTACGCGGACTGGCACGACTGCGTTTTATCACCAACGCTTTTACCCGTATGCGTTTTTGCTTCCCGAACGGTCAACTGGATATGTACAGCAAAGAGTCGCCAGAAGACGCGCCAGCACCATTGAAACCGTGGTTTACCATTCCAGGGCCAGTTAGCGAAGAATACAATATTGTGTTTGGTCACTGGGCATCGCTGGAAGGAAAAGGTACGCCGGAAGGTATTTACGCGCTGGATACCGGATGCTGCTGGGGTGGGACATTAACCTGCCTGCGCTGGGAAGATAAGCAGTATTTCGTCCAGCCATCGAACCGGCATAAGGATATGGGCGAAGCGGCGGCGTCTTAAACACAGCCTGATACAGGAAGGCCGGATAAGACGCGACCGGCGTCGCATCCGGCACTAGCCGTAAATTCTATACAAACTTACCGCCGTTCCAGAATCTCAAAACAATAGCTATGAGAGTTCTGCGCATCGGCGTCGTGGAATTCGCTGAACACCGATTCCCAGTCATCCGGCTCGTAATCCGGGAAATGGGTGTCGCCTTCCACTTCCGCGTCGATATGCGTCAGATACAGTTTTTGCGCTTTTGGCAGGAACTGCTCATAAACGCGACCACCGCCAATCACCATAATCTCCGGTACGTCACCACACGCCGCGATGGCTTCATCCACCGATTTCACCCACGTTACGCGATCGTCCGTACCCGGCTGGCTGCTGATGATAATATTCTTGCGTCCTGGCAGCGGGCGGCCGATGGATTCCCAGGTATGGCGCCCCATAATCACGGGTTTATTTAAGGTGTTACGTTTAAACCAGGCGAGATCGGCAGGCAGGTTCCACGGCATGGCGTTTTCCATGCCGATAACGCGATCTACCGCTAACGCCGCAATCAGACTGATCATTGAGATTTCCCGATAAAAAAAATTGTCGCCACTATACGTAAAGCGTAAACCGTCGTCGACTGGTGTGAGGATGATGTTGAGGAAAATTTTATATTCTGCTGGCGAGTCCACGCTATGTCCGTGGACTCGCCTCATTACAGTTGCGCAAAAACAAACAGTTAGTTGTAAAGTGCGTGCTACACCACACTTTCTGATTACGATGGCTTAGTTTCTGGCTCATCCGCCATGTTGCCGGTATGTTTTCCTTCCTCGGTTCCCTGCCAGCCATGCCGTTGAATTAATGACAGATGTTCACGATCCTCGGTAATGATCTCGCTTAACATCGCGCTGGTGCGTTTATAGACCGCCGCGCGGGCTTTGGTGTCGTTCTCAACCATTGCCATCTCTTCCACCATCTCAATATTAAAGCGGCGGAACACATCGGCACGTTCTCGCGCTTCATATGGCCCAAGACCTAAACTTTCCAGCGCCAGACGCCCGGTTTTCAGCGCACCTTCAAAGGTTTCACGCTCCGGCTTTTCAACGCCAGCCTGTCGCAAACGGATGTAGTGATCGACATCGCGGGCGCGGGCAATAATCTGCAAATGCGGAAAATGTTCTTTCACCATCTCCGTCAGTTGCAGATTGGTTTGCGGATCGTCGATGGCGTTAATCAGCACTTCCGCTTTCGCCGCTCCCGCAGATTCCAGTAAATCCATCCGCGTGGCATCACCGTAAAAGACTTTCATGCCGAATTTGCGCAACGTTTCGATATGGTCAGGATCGTGATCGAGCACCACCATTTTTACCCCACTGGAGAGCAGTAAACGTCCGGTGATCTGCCCAAAACGACCGAATCCGGCGATAATCACGCGCGGCTGTTCTTCATCGATCTCATCGGCTTCACGCGCTTCTTCAGTAGAAGATTGCTCAAGGCGATTGAGGATCACCAGCAGAATCGGCGTTGCCGCCATCGACAGCGCCACCGCCAGGGTCAGAGATTTCGCCCACTCCGGCTCCAGCACATTTGCCATTTGCGCCGCACCAAACACCACAAAGGCAAACTCGCTGCCCTGCCCTAACAGCACCGCAAACCAACGACGCTGTTTATTCGGCACCTGTAATGGCCGGGCAATCAGCCACAACATGGCGATTTTGATGATGAGGAAACCAAGCAGCAAAATGACAATGCGCAATGGGTTTTCAAGCAGCGTGCCAAAGTCTATCGACATGCCAACACCGATGAAAAACAGCCCCAGCAGCAAACCTTTAAATGGTTCGATATCGCTTTCCAGCGCATGACGGTATTCCGAGCTTGCCAGCAGTACGCCCGCCAGAAACGCGCCCATCGCCATCGACAAGCCAACCTCTTCCAGCAGCAAACCAAAGCCAAACACGAGGAATAAAGCCACGGCGCTGAATACTTCCCGCAAGCCAGAGCGGGCAACAAAACGCAGCGCCGGACGCGTGACATAGCGCCCCAGCAATACCACCAGCACCAGCGCCCCCGCCACTTTTAACGCCGAGAGAGCAAATGCGCCCATCGTCGTCGAGGCACTGCTCGCCGCCAGTAGCGGGATCATCGCTACCAGAGGGATCGCGGCGATATCCTGGAACAGCAGCACCGCAAAGGCGCTGCGTCCCATTTGCGTCACCATCAGGTTACGCTCATTCATCGCCTGCATGGCAATCGCCGTAGAAGAGAGCGCCAGCGTCATGCCGATCAATTCCGCTACCTGCCAGCGCAGCCCAAGTAACATGCAGAAGAGCCCCAGTAGGCCGCCGCAAATCACCATCTGCAATGCGCCACCGCCGAACACTGCCGCACGCAGCTTCCACAACCTTTGTGGATCGAGTTCGAGGCCAATAATAAATAGCATCAGCACCACGCCAATCTCGGCAAAGTGCAGAATAGATTCGGCATCAGTCACCAGTCGCAGCCCCCACGGGCCAATAATGCAGCCCGCAATCAGGTAGCCAAGTACCGATCCCAGACCGAGGCGTACCGCAATGGGTACAATCAGCGCCGCCGAACCGAGATAAATCAGCGCCTGAATCAGCGTATGGCTATCCATGATGTGCCTCCTGCCATTCCAGCAGACGTTGCTTATAGTGGCGCGCCTGCCCTTCGAGGGTTTCGTCGTCACAAATAAAGGTGCAGTGCATGGCAAACGGCGGCAGCCAGTTCAGCCCGCAGTAGATTGCCGTCGCCTGTAGCGGCTGCGACAGCACATCAAAGCCCGGATGCGCACCAATTTCAAAATGGCTTTCCCCGCCGCCGGTCGTCACCGCCCACAGCAAGTGTTTGCCATGCAGCGCCGTACCGCCGTGACCGTAAGCCCAGCCGTGCGAGAGGACTTTATCGATCCAAAGTTTAAGGAGCGGTGGAATGCTGTACCACTGCATCGGGTGCTGCCAGACGATCAGATCGGCGCGAGACAGCGCCTCCTGCTCGGCGGCAATATCGATATTGAAGTCAGGATAGAGTTGATAAAGAGAGCGAATTTCGACGCCTTCCAGCGTCCTTGCCTGTTCAAGCATCCGTTTATTCGCATGGGAATGATGCGGATACGGATGCGCATAAATTATGAGGATCATAGTTATTAGCCCGCGTGTTTACGCCTTTGTTTTCCCACAAAGTGTAGTCACATATTCACGCGGCTTATAGTCAATAATATTGATTCAGAAAAGAGAGAATTCTGAATAAATTACCCCGCTCGCTGCCTGCGGATCGTCATATTGCTGGTCTGCGCCAGTGACATCCCACGGGTTTCCGGGGCAAACGCTACGGAAATCAACAAGCCAAACAGCGAGATCCCCGCCCCCATTAGCATCGTGTTACTGATACCGTAATTATTGATAAAGATCGGCAGTGCCCAGGTCGAAACAATGGTGCCAATACGGCTTAAGGACATAATCACGCCCACGGCAGAGGCGCGAATATCTGTCGGGAAGAGTTCATTAGGATAGAGCCACTGCAAATTACCCGGCCCGCCAGAAAAAAAGGCATACACCGCAAAGGCCATTACTACCAGCCAGATCCCCATATCCGGGATCAGCCCTAAAACCGCCAGCGCCAGCGTCATCATGGCAAAACTGCCAATCAACAATGGACGCCGTCCGGCAGTGTTTAACCACAGCATCGGCGGAATACAGCCGAGCATAAAGAACAGGCTAATCACCACGTTCCCCAGCGCCGCGTTTTTGCCAACACCCAATCCCAACAAACCAACGATTTGCGGGCCAAAGGTGTAAATGGCGAACATTGGGATCACCTGGCAGGTCCAGATGGCGGCAACAAACAGAACAAAAGGAAAATGGCGGCGATTAAACAGATCGCGAAAACGGGTTTGCTGCGGCTGCTCTTCATCGAAAGCCACCGGTTCGCCAAACAGTTTGATCATCATCTCTTCGCACTCTTTTACTCGCCCTTTGCGTAACAACCAGCGGGGAGATTCAGGCAGTTCGAATCGACCAATCAAAATCAACAAACAGGGGATCGCTGCGCTACCCAGCATCCAGCGCCAACCACCTTCCACATCATAAAGCCAGTAACCGACCAGATCGGCGCAGGTCGCGCCGACATACCACATCGCGGCAATAAAGCTGATGGAAAACGCCCGCTGACGGGTACTGGAGAACTCAGTGATCATCGAAGTGGCGATGGGATAATCTGCACCGATGACAATGCCGATGAGTACCCGCATCACTAACAGTTCGACGGGGGATGAGACAAACATCGTCGCCACCGATATCACGCCGATGGCGATGATATCGATGAGGAACATTTTGCGCCGTCCGACTTTATCGGAGATATAGCCAAACAGCGATGTGCCAACGAACAGCCCGGCGAGCGTTCCCGCGCCCAGCAAGCCAATCCAGTCAGCGTCCAGTTTCAGCGCCGGACTCAGTTGCTCCAGCGCCACGCCAATCATTACCAGTACATAACCATCCAGAAACGGACCACCGCTTCCCCACAGCAAAATGCGGCGGTGAATAGAAGAGAATTTAAGATCGTCAAAGTTTCTGGACGGTTGCATGGGTTATTCCTGTTTTTTTGCAATGAGAGTCAGTACGGCGTTACGTATCAAACCAACATCAGCCGTAACGGAACTCCACACCAAAGGTGCCGCGCGGGTATTCCCACTGTTCCAGCGCCGACCCCAGCCCCAGAATGCGACAGGTGCCGCACTCCAGACATCCGGCGTAATCGAAGCGCACACTGCCGTCATCCTGCTTCTTGTACAGACCTGCGGGGCACGCTTTCACCAGCAGCTCCAGCGCCTGTTTATCGGCATCGGCCTTCACAACAATGTGCGGATGCTCTTCATCGACATTGAATTTATTGACGCCCAGTTTGACGTCCACATTGACGGGAGAAGTCATAAAACGGTCACTCCTTTCATGCCATCCTTGATCAGATTGATGAAGCCCACTTTCTTGCCGTGGCGGAGGATTTTCTTGCGCATCAGTTCCGGCGCGCTGCCATCAATGGTGAACAGGTCACGCGCCACGCCCACCGCCAGTTCCGGGTAGCCGCTAAACATGCGTGGGTTATCAAGGAACGCCGGTAGTTTTTGGTACATACGCATATCGCGCAGCGGGCCACTCTCAAGATGCTGACGATATTCCGCCAGTTTTTGCTTACTGAAATCGTCGCTTTTCATCGCTGAAAGCACGGTTTTTGCTGCGGCTTCCCCGGCGGCAATCGCCAGATCCATACCGCGAATGGTAAAACCGAGGTTCATACACATTCCGGCGGCATCACCGGCAATCAGTACGCCGTCACCAACCAACTCCGGCAGCATGTTGATGCCTGCTTCCGGCACTACGTGAGCGGAATATTCCACCAGCTTGCCGCCCGCGATCAGCGGTGCAACGGCCGGATGTTGTTTGAAATCTTCCAGCATTTGCGGCACCGATTTTTTTGCGTCATGCAGATGATGGAGACCACAAACCAGCCCCAGCGACAGGGTATTTTCATTGGTATAAAGGAAGCCGCCGCCCATCAGGCCATCGGTGGGGGAACCCGCAAATAGGCAAGCCGCCCCCTGATTACCCTGCAACTGAAAACGGTCTTCAATAACCGACTTCGGTAACTCGATCAGTTCCTTCACGCCAACCGCCACATCCGTCGGTTTGACGCGTTTTGCCATCCCCAACTTTTCGGCAAGGATGGAGTTCACCCCATCAGCAAGGATCACCGTTTTCGCTTCAATCACATCGCCATCGGCTTCTACACCGACGACTTTACCATCGCGCTGTACGAGGTTATCGACACGAATCCCGGTAATTAACTGCGCGCCCGCTTCTTCGGCCTGCTCCATTAACCAGGCATCAAATTTACTGCGCAAAACAGAGTAAGAACGCTGGGATGGCGAGGTTTCGTCACCGTTGCAGTAGTCCATAGTCATCGCTGACTTTTCCGTCATAAACGCGAGTTTTTCATGGGTAATCAGGCGTTCTACGGGGGCGGATTCGGCGAAACCTGGAATAATGTGTTCCAGACTGTGGGCATAGAGACGCCCGCCAGTGACGTTCTTGGCACCTGCGGAATTGCCACGCTCGATAACTAACACTTGCACCCCTTCGCGGGCGAGCACCAGTGCGGCAACCGAACCGGCAAGCCCTGCACCGACGATGATGGCGTCAAAGATATCTTCGGACATAAGAGCTCCCTGTCAGCGGCAGGGCCGAAATGCAGCCCTGCCAGAGTGGATCAACGCGCTAAAGCTGCGGTCAGCGCCGGAAGGATCTTCACGGCGTCGCCAACAATGCCGTAATCCGCGTACTGGAAGATCGGCGCATTTTTATCTTTATTGATGGCGAAAATGGTTTGCGACGCGTTAGCGCCAACCATGTGCTGGATCTGCCCGGAGATCCCCACAGCCAGGTACAGTTCAGGTTTCAGCATCAGGTTGGAGATACCGACATAGCGTTCGTGCTCCATCCATTTTTCGTTTTCTGCCACCGGACGAGAACAGGCCAACTCCGCACCTATCGCCCTGCAAAGCTGTTCTGCCAGCGCAATGTTCTCTTTGCTGCCAATACCGCGACCGACGCTGACCACCAGGCGGGCTTTGTCGAGATCGACGCTGTTGCTCTGGCGCGCCTGGGTTACCGTGCGGGTAATCGCCACAGCCGGAGCCTGCCACTCCACGGTGTGCGTTTCGCCAGTGCGTGACGCGTCTGGCTGAGCCGCATCGAACGTGCCGCTGCTGATAGTCAGTACCGCATACGGCGTGGCAATGCGTTCTTCGCCAATCGCCAGACCACCGTAAACCATGTGTTTCACTGTCGCTTTACCGTCCTGTACGCTGACGGTGCTAGCATCGTTAGACACCGCCGCTTTAAGGCGATAACCCAGTTTTGCCGCCAGTAATTTGCCGCGACGGGTGTTTGGCAACAGCACCAGACCGTCTGCGGCGTGCTGGCGAATAGTGTCAGCCATGACACCGGCGTAATCTTCGATCATCCGATCGTCCGGTTTGCCGTTTAATTTCCAGACATGATTAGCGCCGAGCTGGATTGCCTGTGCGCCGTCGGCATCATTGAGGACAAAGGTGTTGATTTGATTAGCTAAAGCCTGCGCACCGTTCATCAGTTCCGGCAGACGAGAAGGGGTATCGCTGAATACCCAGACTTGAGAAAACGTGTTCATAGCATCCCCTGTAATTAAATGACTTTGCGAAGATTTTCAGCAAATGCGGCGATCTGTTCTTCACCGTCGCCTTCAATCACGATGCGCTGACGCTCGCGCTGTTTCGGCGCGGCAACCTGTTGTTCTGACCAGGCTGCCTCTGCGTTAAAACCGATATCCGCCGCCGACCATACCTGGACTGGCTTTTTCGCCGCGCCGAGAATGGCTTTCATCGAAGGAATTTGTGGGGAGTTGATATCAGTGGAAACAGCAACAACCGCAGGCAGCGGAATGCTTAAGGTTTCGGTTTCATCTTCCAGTTCGCGCTCAACGGTGAGGGTATCTGCCGTCAGGGAGATAATTTTGCTGACGCCGTTAACTGCCGGAATATTGAGGATTTCGCCCACCAGCAGACCAACCTGCTGGGCATAAAGGTCGGAAGAACCATCGCCACAGAGGATCAGATCAAAGCCTGCTTTCTGGGCAGCCGCAGCCAGTGCGGTCGCAGTTTGTTGCGGCAGTGCCTGCTCGAACTGATCATCAATCACTACAATCAGTTCATCCGGGCCGCGCGACAACACATCTTTACGCCCTTTGGCGTTGGTCAGGGCTTTACCACCCACACTTAAGGCCGTCACCTGCACCTCTGCCGCCTGCTGTTTTAACTGGCAAGCCGCTTCAATAGCGTTGAGATCGTATTGGCTTATTTTGGCATCGGCTTTGCTGAAGTCTAATGAACCATCAGCATTATTGACCGCAATATCCTGTTCATCAGGCACGCACTTATAGCAAGTAATAATCTTCATTGCATCTCCAGAAATCATGAAGGAAACGTCGTTCATATCGGTGGTGTTAATTACAGATATCACGCCCTTTAATTTGGAAATAAAACTTTAATCACCAATATTGAAAATGTCACACGCAGATAAATCCAACTTTCAATATTGTTAAGTCCCTCACCAATATTGAAAAAATGGCGTAGCAAAAAGAAATTTTCAATATTGTTTTATAGATCACCAATATTGAAAGTCAGATGCTATTTTTTTACGCACAACAAAACATAACTAACTGATTAACAAATAATATTTACATCAAAAGCTCTTGTTTTTACCCGATAGAAAAATGTGATTCAAATCACAGAATGCAGCCAATTGAATACCCATTATGAGTTAGCCATTAACGCGTTTACGAGGTTAATAACAATTATATTAAATGTTAACAAAAATAAAACAAACGGGAACGCAAAATAAATATTCGTTTTCACAGTGGAATTAACTCATGAAAGATAAAAAGAGAAAAACGGGAATAGAACCGAAGGTATTCTTTCCGCCGTTAATAATCGTTGGCATACTTTGCTGGCTTACAGTCAGAGATCTGGATGCGGCGAATGTTGTTATTAATGCTGTATTCAGTTACGTCACCAATGTATGGGGATGGGCATTTGAATGGTATATGGTGGTGATGCTTTTCGGCTGGTTCTGGCTGGTGTTTGGCCCGTATGCCAAAAAGCGTTTAGGTAACGAACCACCAGAATTTAGCACCGCCAGTTGGATCTTTATGATGTTCGCCTCCTGTACGTCTGCTGCCGTACTGTTCTGGGGATCGATTGAGATCTACTACTACATCTCCACCCCGCCGTTTGGCTTAGAACCGAACTCGACAGGAGCGAAAGAGTTGGGGCTGGCTTACAGCTTGTTCCACTGGGGACCTCTGCCGTGGGCCACTTACAGCTTCCTTTCAGTCGCCTTCGCTTACTTCTTCTTTGTCCGCAAAATGGAAGTGATTCGCCCCAGCTCCACCCTGGTGCCGCTGGTAGGTGAAAAACACGCCAAAGGGTTGTTCGGTACTATTGTCGATAACTTCTATCTCGTCGCCTTGATCTTCGCGATGGGCACCAGTCTCGGCCTTGCCACACCGCTGGTGACCGAGTGTATGCAGTGGTTGTTTGGCATTCCGCATACCCTGCAACTGGACGCCATCATCATTACCTGCTGGATTATCCTCAACGCCATTTGCGTCGCCTGCGGCCTGCAAAAAGGGGTACGTATCGCCAGTGATGTGCGTAGCTACCTGAGCTTCCTGATGCTGGGTTGGGTGTTTATCGTCAGTGGTGCCAGCTTCATCATGAACTACTTCACCGACTCGGTGGGGATGTTGCTGATGTATCTGCCGCGCATGTTGTTCTATACCGATCCTATCGCCAAAGGCGGCTTCCCGCAGGGCTGGACGGTTTTCTACTGGGCATGGTGGGTGATTTACGCTATCCAGATGAGTATCTTCCTGGCGCGTATTTCCCGTGGTCGTACCGTGCGTGAACTGTGCTTCGGCATGGTGCTGGGGCTGACAGCCTCCACCTGGATCTTGTGGACCGTGCTTGGTAGTAACACTTTGCTGTTGATAGATAAAAACATCATCAACATTCCGAACCTGATCGAACAGTACGGTGTGGCGCGCGCCATCATCGAAACCTGGGCCGCTCTGCCGCTCAGCACCGCTACCATGTGGGGCTTCTTCATTCTTTGCTTTATTGCCACCGTTACGCTGGTTAACGCCTGCTCTTATACCCTGGCGATGTCCACCTGCCGCGAAGTACGCGACGGCGAAGAGCCGCCGCTGCTGGTGCGTATCGGCTGGTCAATTCTGGTTGGCATTATCGGCATTGTTCTGCTGGCGCTCGGCGGCCTGAAACCGATTCAAACCGCCATTATCGCCGGAGGATGCCCGCTGCTCTTCGTCAACATTATGGTGACGCTCTCCTTTATTAAAGACGCGAAACAGAACTGGAAAGATTAATTAACCCCCAAAATATCAAGAGGTTGAAAGATGGATTTTAATTTAAATGATGAGCAGGAACTGTTTGTCGCCGGTATCCGTGAACTGATGGCCAGTGAAAACTGGGAAGCCTATTTTGCCGAGTGCGACCGTGACAGCGTCTACCCGGAACGATTTGTTAAAGCACTGGCGGATATGGGTATCGATAGCCTGCTGATCCCCGAAGAACACGGTGGTCTGGACGCAGGATTCGTCACCCTCGCCGCCGTGTGGATGGAACTGGGGCGTCTGGGGGCGCCAACCTACGTGCTGTACCAGTTGCCGGGTGGGTTTAACACCTTCCTGCGCGAAGGCACACAAGAGCAGATCGACAAGATTATGGCGTTCCGTGGCACGGGTAAGCAGATGTGGAACTCAGCGATTACCGAACCGGGCGCGGGCTCCGACGTGGGTAGCCTGAAAACGACTTATACCCGTAGAAATGGTAAGATTTATCTTAATGGTAGTAAGTGTTTTATTACCAGCAGCGCCTACACCCCGTACATCGTGGTGATGGCGCGCGACGGTGCTTCTCCGGACAAACCTGTCTACACCGAATGGTTTGTTGATATGAGCAAACCGGGCATCAAAGTGACCAAACTTGAGAAGCTCGGTCTGCGTATGGATAGCTGCTGTGAAATCACCTTTGACGATGTGGAACTGGACGAGAAAGACATGTTCGGTCGGGAAGGTAACGGCTTTAACCGCGTGAAAGAAGAGTTCGACCACGAACGTTTCCTGGTAGCCCTCACCAACTACGGTACGGCGATGTGCGCCTTTGAAGATGCGGCGCGCTACGCCAATCAGCGAGTGCAGTTTGGCGAGGCTATTGGTCGTTTCCAGTTGATTCAGGAAAAATTCGCCCACATGGCGATCAAATTAAACTCCATGAAAAACATGCTGTATGAAGCAGCGTGGAAAACAGACAACGGCACCATCACCTCTGGCGATGCTGCGATGTGCAAATACTTCTGCGCCAATGCGGCATTTGAAGTGGTGGACAGCGCAATGCAGGTGCTGGGCGGCGTCGGGATTGCGGGTAACCACCGCATCAGCCGCTTCTGGCGTGACCTGCGTGTAGACCGCGTCTCCGGGGGATCTGACGAAATGCAGATCCTGACGCTGGGTCGTGCGGTGCTGAAGCAATACCGCTAAGTCCGTGCGCTGCCTGATGCGACGCTTGCCGCGTCTTATC